>JBEKNX010000367.1:0-4871 GCA_049522375.1 Acidimicrobiales bacterium
TGGAGGGCCAGAGCGGGAAGAAGCTCGCCCGCAGCCGTGTCGCCCGCAGCCGTGTCGCCCTGGTGCTCAGCGCCGGCCTGCTGGCCACGCTGGGCGGTTTAGTCTCAGGCTCGGCCGCCACCGCGCAAGGGGCGCGCCCGGCGGCGGTGTCGGGCGGGGCCCTCGTGGTCGGCGATACGTCCAGCGTGCAGAAGCTCGACCCCGACGTCGTCACCAACTTCCTCGACTTCCAGGCGCTCGGCCTGGTCTACGACCAGCTAGTGCAGTACAACGCCAAGCTGCAGCTCGTCCCCGACCTGGCCACTCAGTGGGCCTACAGCGACGGCAACAAGCTGCTCACGTTCCAGCTCCGCCATGGCGTGACCTTCGATGACGGCTCGGCCTTCACGTCGGCCGACGTCGTGGCCTCACTGGACCGCGCCATCGCCCCCAAGACCGGCGACGCCTCTGCCTCTTTCCTCGCCAATGTGAAAAAGATCGTGGCCACCGGGCCTTACACCGTGCAGTTCCAGTTGAGCACGCCTGACACTTCCGTCCTCGACGGGCTCACCTCCGTCAACCTGTCGATAATGCCGACCAAAGCGATCGCCGCCGGCACCCTGGCCAAGACGCCCGACGGGACGGGGCCGTTCGAGTTCTCGAGCTGGAGCCCGGGCAACAGCTTCGTGGTCACGGCCAACCCCAACTACTGGGGCGGCAAGGTCAGCCTCAGCAGCGTGAAGATCGAGACGATCCCGTCCGAGCAGTCGATCGCGTCGGCCGTCGAGGCCAACACCGTCCAGATCGGGCTGCTGACCGAGCCCCAGATCGCCACCCACCTCCCGTCGCCGATCGTGGACCAAAAGGTGCTCGACCTCACCTACCGGGCGCTCATGCTCCAGGACAAGACCGGCCCCCTGGCCAACGTCGACAACCGTCTGGCCATCGCCTGTGCCACCAACCGCAGCGATGTCCTCAACGAGGCCGTCTTCGGGGCCGGCCAGGTGGTCGGGCCGGTGCCGCTCGGCGTGTTCGCCTCCAACCCGGTGTCGGCCGTCTGCCCCACCCAGAACATCGCCATGGCCAAGGCCTACCTGAAGAAGGCCGGTGACCCGAACGGCTTCTCGTTCACGGCGCTGACCGCGACGGACCTGGACCCGACCAGCGCCGCCCAGGCCACCGTGATGCAGTCCGAGCTGGCGCAAGCCGGGATAACGATGCACCCCGAGAACATCGCCGGAGACGCCTACATCCAGGACTGGCTGAAGGGCAAGTTCCAGGCCGCCTTCGCCTGGAACACCGCCGACCCCGACCCGTACACCATGTACGGCCGCTACTTCGGCACCGGCGCCAACCTCGGCGTGCCCGCCGGCTACAGCTCGCCCGTGCTGGCGAAGCTCCTGGCCGAGGGTGACTCGGCGTCCAACCTCGCCACCCGGACGAGCCTGTGGAGGCAGTTCTCCAACACCCTGACGTCGAACGCGGTGTGGATCTGGCTGTTCACCGCCTACGACTACGCCGCGGTGACCTCCTCCGTCCACGGCTTTACGCTGGCCCCGACGAACTCGACCTCGCTCGTCTCGCTGCGCTCGACGACGCTGTCGTAGCCCCACCGGCGTGGGCGCCAGGTACCAGGAAGGGACCTCACCGGCGGCTCGGCTGCCGGCGAGGCCCCTTCGGCCTTGTCCGTCCCCTTCGGCCTTGTCCGTCGCCTCGTCGTCACCCTGTACGGATGATGGCTAGAGTCCTGATGATGGCGGTTTCCTGGTGACCCCGGGGGCCCGCCCGTGCTGAGCGGGGTGGCCCGACGCCTGTTCAGCATGCTCGTCACGTTGTTCGGGGTGGCCGTGATCATCTTCGTCGTGCTGCGCCTGCTCCCGGGCAACGCCGTGACCGCCCAGATGGGGGTCAGCGCCGGCCTGCTGAGCCACGCCCAGCTCGTCGCCCTCGACCACTACTACGGGGTGGGCCAGCCCTTCTTCCAGCAGTTCGGGTCGTGGCTGGGCGCCATGTTCACGGGCAACCTGGGCGTCTCGCTCACCTCCCGGACCTCGGTGGCCTCGCTCGTCGGGGCGGCGCTGCCCATCACCTTGGAACTGGCCATGGCCTCCATGATCATCGGCGAGCTCATCGGTGTGCTGTTCGGCGTGTTCGGTTCGCTCAAGCCGGGACGGTCCGTGGACGACGTGGGCCGGGCCGTGTCGGTCGTGGGCCTCGGTGTGCCGAGCTTCATCATCGGCACCGGCCTGGTGACGTTGCTGGCGTCGGTGTTCCACTACTTCCCTTCCTCCGAGGGCTTCGCCAGCATCACCCAGGACCCCTGGCTCAACCTGCAACAGATCTTCTTCCCCGCCCTCACCCTGGGCCTGGGGATCGGCGCAGCCATGATGCGCACGACGCGCGCCGCCATGCTCGAGGTGATCGGCCTCAACTACGCCCGCACGGCCCGGGGCAAGGGCCTGTCCAAGCGAGTGGTCACCTGGAAGCACCTGTTCCTGGGAGCGCTGGTCCCGGTCACCACCATGTCCGGCATCCAGCTCGGTTACCTGCTCGGCGGGACGGTGATAGTGGAGCAGATATTCGTGCTGCCCGGGCTCGGGCGCCTGCTCATAACTTCGATCAACGAACGGGACTTCCCCGTCGTCCAGACCGTGACCCTGATCTTCGCCGCCGGGTTCATCATCGTGAACATGCTGACCGACGTGCTGTACACCGTCATCGACCCCCGGACGCGCTCCTGATGACCCTGGCCGGCCCCGTCCAAGTGCAGGCGCCGGCTCGCGCCCCCGTCGAGCGGGGCGACGGGGGCCGGCGCTCGCTGCTCGCCAGCCTGTGGCACAACTCCAACGGCCGGACCGGCTGCGTGCTCGTCGGCCTGGTGCTCCTGGCCGCCCTGGCCGGCGCCGTGGGGGCCACGCCCTACCCGGCCCAGGCCCAGAACCCGCTGGCTACGCTCAAGTCCCCGTCCTTCAGCCACCCCCTGGGGACGGACCAGTTCGGGCGCGACCTGTTCTCGCTGGTCCTCCAGGGCCTGTACATATCGCTCAAGATCGCCTGCGTGGCCGTGGCCATCGCCGGGGTCATCGGCACCGTGGCCGGCACCGTGGCCGGCTACCTGGGCCGCTGGACGGGCGGAGCCATCATGCGGGTCACGGACATGCTCTTCGCCATCCCGGCCATACTTTTCGCCCTGGCCATCGTGACCGCGCTCGGCCCCGGCTGGATGAACAGTGCCCTGGCCATAGGCATTGGCTACATACCCATCTTCGTACGGGTGGTGCGGGGGCCCGTCCTGGCCCTGCGGGAAGCCGGCTACGTTCGGGCGGGCCGGGTCCTGGGCTTCTCCCGGGCCCGCCTGCTGTTCCGCCACATCCTGCCCAACGTGGCCGGGATCGTGGCCGTGCAGACCAGCCTGGCCCTGGCCTGGTCGGTCCTGGCCGAGGCGAGCCTCAGCTTCCTCGGCCTCGGGCCCCCGCCTCCCACCGCGTCCCTGGGCGAGATGGTGAGCCAGTCCAGTTCCCTGGCGGCGACCGCCTGGTGGACCCTGGCGGCGCCGTCGGTGGCGATAGTCATAGCCGTGATCGGCTTCAATTTCCTCGGCGACGGCCTACGGGACGCCATCGACCCCCGGGCGCGAACGCGCTGAGAACCTAAGGAGTATCTACCTGATGCGCGTAATCGGCATGATCTCGGGCACGTCCTTCGACGCCGTGGAGGCCCTTCTGGCCAATTTCGAGCTTGACGGCGACGTGCTCGTGTGCGACCTCGTCGAGCACCGCTCCGCCGCCTACCCGCCTGCGGTCCGCCAGGCCATCTCCGCCATACTGCCGCCTTCGCCCACGACCATCGAGCAGGTCTGCCAGCTCGACGTGGCCATCGGCCGGTTCTTCGGCGACGTAGCCAAGGAACTGGCCGACGAGCACGGAGGGGTGGACGCCATCTGTTCGCACGGCCAGACCGTCTACCACTGGGTCGAGGGGACTACGGCCCGGGGCACGCTGCAGCTCGGAGAGCCGGCCTGGATCGCCGAACGCACGGGCGCCGCCGTAGTGAGCGACGTCCGCAACCGGGACATCGCCGCCGGCGGTCATGGGGCTCCGCTGGCCAGCCTGCTCGACGTCCTGCTCCTCGGCGGCTCCCCCACGGTGTGCGCCTCGCTCAACCTCGGCGGCATCGCCAACGTCACCGTGCTCGGGCCCGACCACGAGCCGGTGGCCTTCGACATCGGCCCGGCCAATGCCCTCATCGACGCCGCCGTCGAATGGCTCTCGGGCGGGGACCAGCGTTTCGACCGCGACGGCGCCTGGGCGGCCCGGGGCCAGGTGGACGCGGCGCTGGTCGAGCGGTTGCTGGACGACCCCTACTTCGCCCTGCCGCCGCCCAAATCGACGGGCAAGGAGTACTTCAACCTCGGTTACCTCACCCAGCGCCTGGAAGGCCAGGAAATCTCGGCCGAAGACCTGCTGGCCTCGTTGACGGTGGCCACGGCCGAGACGGTGGCGGCGGCGCTGCGCCCATTTCACCCGGCCGAGCTCATCGTCGCCGGTGGCGGCACCCGCAACCTCACCTTGATGTCTGAGCTCCAGGCCCGGCTCCCGGGTGTGCCGATGAGGCGCACCGACGAGCTCGGGGTACCCGAAGCCGCCAAGGAGGCGCTCGTCTTCGCCATCATCGGCTTCCTCACCGTCCACGGCCTGCCGGCCACTGTCCCTTCGTGCACGGGGGCGGCCCGGCCCACGGTCCTGGGCTCGCTGACCCCGGGACACGGCTCGTTGGCCGCTCTGCTCGCCCCGGCCCCGGTGGCGCCAGTCCCCGCCCGGCGCGCCCCCACGCGACTGGTCATGCGCTCGCCCCGGCTCCAGATGAGCCAGCCCGCAGATGAGCCAGCCGGC
>JBEKNX010000368.1:0-4845 GCA_049522375.1 Acidimicrobiales bacterium
GGCATGATCGCCCACAGAGGCATGCCGGCCCCCAGCGCCTCGTTGTTTTGCGCCCAGTAGAGCATCGTGCCCCAGCTCTGGGCGTTGGGGTTGCCGAGCCCGACGAACTGCAGGCCGGCCGCGGTGAGCACGGCGAAGACGGCGGACGCGAGGAAGGTCGCCATGATGAGCGACGTCAGGGTGGGCATGATCTCGGCCACGATGATGTAAGCCCGGCTCTCCCCCCGGACGCTGGCCGCCTTCAGGAAGTCCCGGTTGCGCAGCGAGAGCACCTGTACGCGCAGCTGCCGGGCGCCGTAGGACCACCCGAGGGCACCGAGGACGATGATCATGTCACCCAGCCCGGCGCTGCGCAGGTAGGCGGCGATGACGATGATCAGCGGGAAGATGGGGACGACGAGGAGGACGTCGGTGATGAGAGAGAGCACCCCGTCGGAAACGCCGCCGAGATAGGCGGCGGAGACACCCACGACCACAGATATCAAAGTGGCCAGGCCGCCGGCGGCGAAGGCGATTATGAGGGACTGCCGGGTACCCCATATGAGCTGGGAATAGATGTCCTGTCCCTGCGAGGTCGTGCCGAGCCAATGCGCCCCCGAGGGCGCCAGACCGGGGGAAAAGCTGATGGCGCTCGGGCTGTACGGCGCGATCTCGCCGGGGAAGATGGCCAGCACGATGAAGAACAGCAGGAGGAGCGCGCCCAGGGTGGCCTTGCGGTTATGCCGGAGGGCGCGCCAAAACTTGGCGCCCGGCCGCCGCTTGCCCGCCTGGCGAGCCTGAGCCCCCCCGTCTTCTGTCGTCAGTCCGATCGCCCCCGCCTCGCCGGCGCCGGCCCCCCTTTCGGGCGCGGTGGTCGCCACGCTAGCCGGGGTCCCTTGTCCGGGGGTCGACGATGGCCGTGACTATGTCGGCGCCGAGCACGCTCAAGAGCACGGCCAAGGTGATGAGCAGGAACAGGGCCTGCATGAGCGGGTAGTCCAGCCCGTTGACGGCGGTGAGGAGCAGCGTCCCGACGCCCGGGTAGTTGAAGACGTATTCAACGACGATGGCGCCCGAGACGACGAAGCCGACGGACATGGCGAAACCCGTGAGGTTGGGTAGCACCGCGTTTTTGCCGGCGTATTTCCACATGATCCGCCAGGGTTTTAGCCCCTTGGCCCGGGCCATGCGCACGTAGTCGTCGGCCATGACCGTGATCATGTTGTTCCTCATGGTGAGGATCCACCCGCCGATGGCGGTGATGAGGATGGTCGTGGCCGGCAAGACGGCATGCCTCAGCACGTCGCCGATGTAGTGCCAATTGAGCGCGGGGGAGCCGGCGAGGAAGTTGTAGGCGTCAGAGGACGGGAAAAAGCCCAGCCTGATGGAGAAGAAGTATATGAGCAGCAACCCGACCCAAAAGTAAGGGAACGCCGAGGTGATCACGAAGATGGGGGGCAACGCGCTGTCGAGCCAGCTGCCGCGCATCCATGCGCTGAGCAAGCCGATCAAAGTGCCGAGCACGAAAGCCAGGACTGTGGTGATGCCGACCAGGCCCAGGGTCCAGGGCAGGGCGTGCGCAACCATGGTGTTGACCGAGGTGCCGAAGCTGGTCGTGATCGAGATGCCGAAGTTGAGCGTGACCACGTGCCGCCAGTACTGGATGTACTGGCCGAAGAAGCTCTGGTTGGTGGCGCCTCCGAGGAGGATGGTGAGGGCGTGGATCGCCTGCGCACCCAGGTGCGGGTGCTGGGCCTCCAGGGCTTCGGCCGGGTCGCCGGGCATGAGGCGCGGGATAACAAAGTTGAAGCTGATCGCCGCCCACAGCGTCACGACGAAAAACCCCAACCTCCGCAGGACGAACCTCATGCCCGCCTCTCTGCCGTCCTCCTCGACGGTCTCTACTTGGCGTACAGGTGGAGCAGGACGACTCCCCAGTCAGGCACGGCGTACTGAGCCGGCTGAGCGTACGGGTCGCTCGGGGTCACCCATCCTCCGATGTTCTGGGTGTCGTACTGGTACCAGTCCACCGCTTCGGTGACCGGGATGACCGGCACCTGGGAGAGCATCACGCCTTCAAGCTCGTCGACGATCGCGTGCTGGGCCGCCGGGCTCGTCGTGGCCGCGTACTGGTCGATGAGGGCGTCGGTCGACTTGCTCATGTAGCGCTCGTAGTTGCTGGCCGCGGATTTGCCGATCGGCGCCGAGTTGGCCGAGTAGAGGATGTCGCGGAGCTCGTAATAAGGCGTCGGGCCGAACGAGCCGTAGATCCAGTTGTAGGCGAGCTGGTAGTGGCCGTCGAAGACGTCGGCCTCGAACGTCGTGTTGGACAAGTTGTTCGGGGTGACCTGGATACCGACGGCCTTCAAGTTGGCTTGGACCACGTTGACGGCAGAAACCCAGTCGGAAAAACCGGAGTTGTTGATTATCGTGAAGGAAAGCTTCTGGCCGTCCTTGGCGAAAATGCCGTCGCTGCCCCGCTTGAACCCAGCCGCTTCGAGGATGGAAATGGCCTTGGACGGGTTGTAGGCATAAGCGTTGCCGTACTTGGCGGCCAGGCTCGGGTCGTACCAGCCCGAGAACGTCGGCTTGACGATCATGGTCTGGTTGGACGGGGGTTCGTACCCGTACTCTCCGATCTGGGACACCTGGGCGCGGTTGATGCCGTAGGCCATCGCCTGCCGGACCGCCAGGTTGGACAAGATGGGGTTCGTCAGGTTTATGAACATGTCCACGTTGAAGCCCGGGTCAAACCAGTAGTGGTAGTATTTAGGGTTGGCATCAAGGTAGTACTTCTGGATGTTGGGGATAAACTGAGAACCCCACTGGTCAACGCCGCTCTTCAGGTCCTGGTTGGCCGTATTGTTGGAGAGGTAGGACGGGAAATTGACCGTCTGGATCTTCGGCAGGCCTGGCTGCCAGTAATGCGCGTTCTTGGTGTACTGGATGTTGGCGCCGCTGCAGCTCGACATCACGTACGGCCCGGTGCCGATCGGGTGAGGGTCAAGGTAGGTGGCGGGGCCCTTTATGGACGACCAGAGGTGGGCGGGGACGATGGGCGTCTGGTCGGCTATGTAATAGAAGTAAGGCACCGCTGGGGTCTTGAAGTTGAAGACGACCTGGTCGCTACCCCTCAGGGCCACGCTGCGGAGCACCGACCAGTCGGCGTTGAGGTCGAGACTGGGGTTGTTCTTCAACAGGTCGAAAGTGAAAAGGACGTCCTGAGCGCTAAAGGGTTGCCCGTCGGTCCACGTGACCCCTTTACGGATCGTGAAGGTGAGCGTCCTGTTGCCGTTGCCCCACGCCCATGACGTCGCCAACCACGGGGTGACAGCGCCGTCTTTCAGGTTGTTGACGTAGACAAGCTCCTCGTACACCACGCCGAACGAGTCGAACTGGTCTGAAGCGTTGTACGGGTTGAACTGGCAGTTCCAGGTGACGCCGTATTCGTCGGAAATGTTGACTGTGCTGGGGGTGCTACTGGCGGAACTGCTCGTGGCGGTGATCACACTGCTCGTGGCGATGGTTACCGCACTGGCGGCGACCACGACGCCACACAACGTGAGCCGTTTGCCCCAATTAGAAATTGTCACTGGGCGCTCCCCTTTTTGGTTGGTTTATTGAAGATCGGTCCCGCTTGAGTACGAGCGTGCCCGCGCAGGCCCGAGGTTGACCGTTCCGCCGGAAGCGGCACTGTGGGGTAAACCCCAAAACAGAGCTCGGGTGGGTAGGGCGCGTCGAGATTGTACCAGTTTGTCTAGACCGCCAAGCTGACGACGGCCGCCTCCGGGAGCTGCGCTGGAAAAGTGCTGAAACTTACTGAAACACGTCGAAAACTACGGTGCAGGGCAAACTGGTGCCGTCTATGACAACATGGCCCGGGTGACTGCGGACCGCCGTGAGCGCGGCGGGCCTTGCCGCCGCTGAGATCGAGAGGTAGGGCGTCATGGGTGAGATCAGGTTCCTTGGTTGCGACCAAGACGCGTTCTGCGCCAGCGTCGAGCGCCATGTGGCAGAGTTCGAGGAGGCCTCCGGTCACCGGGTGCATGTCCAGCTGATCGATAACGACGAGTACTTCTCCAATCAGTTGACGCCGTACCTGGACGGCGACGATCCAGCCGACGTATACGTCTCGGGGCCTGTCCTCATGTGGCAGCAGCTCGCCAGGGGCTTCGTCGAGCCCCTCGACGCGTTCCTCGACCGGGCCAGCACCGGCTACGACGTCGAGGATTTCTTTCCGGTACTGACGGGCTGCAACCGGTGGAGCGGCCGCTTCGCCGAGCCTTTGGGCGAGGGCCCGCTCCTCGAGGTACCGGTTAATTGCGAATCGTACAACCTGGCTTACGTACCCGAGGTCTTGGACCGCGCCGGCGCGGAAGTGCCCCGGACGTGGGGGGAGTACTTCGCCGCCGCCCGCCAGGTGGCCGAGCGGGCGGCGCCCGCTCGCGGGTTCGGCCAGCGGGGCGTGGACGAGTGGCATACCATCTACACCGGCTTTGCCAGCCAACTGTGGTCCTACGGGGGGCGCGACTTCGACGCCTCGGGGACCTGCGTCATCGACTCGCCCGTAGCGGTCAAAGCGACGGGCGACATCCTCGCCGCGTTGCCTGAGGCCGGGCCGGCCGACTGGCTGAACCAGCGCTGGTACGAGCTGGCGATCGACTTCGCCCATGGGCACTACGGGCTGATCGTGGACTCGGACCACTACGTCGCCTTTTTCGAGGACCCTGCTGTCTCGACCGTCAAGGGCAAGGTCGGGTACACCCTCCCGCCGGTCGGGCCGGGCGGGGAGCGAAGAGCCAACCTCTGGACCTGGTCGATGGTGATGAACGCTCACTCTCGGGACAAGGACACGGCGTGGGCGTT
>JBEKNX010000369.1:0-4828 GCA_049522375.1 Acidimicrobiales bacterium
CGCCGCCTTGCTTTTCGAGCGGGAGGGTGTAAAGGAGGCCTACCTACGAGGGCTCCGGGAGGTGGTCTCGCTGCGCTTCGAGCGTCGGGGCCGATTTCGGCTCGCCTGCCCGGGGAGATCCACAGGCTTGGCCTCTGTTGGCTCACCAGGTGGCTCGCGTAGCTTGGCCTCAGGCGCGACACGGACGGCCCACAGGCTACTGACAAGCATGTAATACCTATGCTGTGATATTCCCAGATCGTGTGTGTGAAAGACCTACCGCTCACAACTAAGGAGCAAGAACCAAGGTGACAGACAAGAACAAGGGACGCGTTGCCCCCCAAAAGCAACCCGCCCCGGACCACGAGAACCTGATGGTATCGGCCTGCGCGGCCTGTAGTGAACGACTGGGTGACACCCAACCTCATCCCAGGACGCCCGGCACCTTCACCGCCGTCGTCCACGCCCACCACCGGCCCGAGATGGAGGGCTACGTGTACGTCCGGAACCCCGGAAAGTTGGTGGACCTAATGTTCTGCTCGCACCGGGAGGCCGAGCTGAAGGCAAAGCTGGGGGTCGACCAGGAGGGCTTGGACGAGCTGGAAGAACAGCTCAGCCTGCTGGAGCGGGCCGGCACGTTTTGGCAGGAGGAGACAGACAACCAGGGCCAGATCCTCTTCTACACCGGCCTCTACCGGACCTCAGACGGTACGGTGGTGCCGTTTGAGCCCGAGGACGAGGAAGAGGACAACGTGGAAAGCAGCGTCGGGAAGTGAAAGCCTTTCACGAACCCCCGATTTCTGCCACAAGGTCCCCAGCCCGTCAGAGCGTTACGACCGCCCGCCCGCCCGACTGGTCCTCTGACAACTGGGCCACTCCGTGGGCCCTGGTGCGGGCCCTGGAGGCTCAGTACGGGGCCTTCGACCTGGACCCGTGCGCCGAACCGCACACGGCCAAGGCCCCGAAGTTCTACACCAAGGCAGACAACGGGCTGTTCTTGCCCTGGTTCGGGCGGGTTTGGCTCAACTGTCCCTTCTCCGACCCGTTCCCCTGGTGCGAGAGGGCCGTGGCGGCCGTGAAAGCAAATGAAGTCGACCTGGTCGTCATGCTCCTCCCTTGTGCCACCGACACCCGCTGGTTCCACGACCTGATCCTGCCCAATGCTTTCATCCGGTACCTGCGGGGGAGGGTCCGTTTTCTCGGTTGGGAAGGCGTGCCCATAGGTAGCCCGCGAACGCCCAACCTTGTTGCCGTGCTCTCCCCTGTGCTGGTAGCAAACCCAGCGGAGCAGGCCGTGGCGGCATGACGGAACTTCGGTGGGACCGGATGACACACGCGGAGAGCGCCGCCGAGGTCGCTTTCCTCAATGCGGTGTCACAGATAGCAGCAACGGTGACGACGCGCGACCAGTTCGACCGTCGCACGCGACCACTACTCCGTGGGATGTCACTGCACGGGTACACAGACAAAGACGCCATGCGCGACATGAGGCGGCAAGCGCGCCAAGTGTTCTACTCGGTCCAGGCAGCCCGCCAGGTCGACCAGGACGAGCTTTTCGCCAGGCCGCCAGCATGACCGGCTACGTTGGGGCACCCATCTGGGCCGCGCAACGCTGGGCCGACAACGCGGCCATGATCGCCGACGTGGCCAAACTCGGCTACTTGGACGGCCGGGTCCTGGACATGACGTTCGGCCTCGGCAAGTTCTGGACGCGCTGGCAGCCGACCGAGCTGGTGGGGTGCGACCTCGACCCCGACCGCTCGCCCATCGGCTACCCGGTGGACTGCCGCAAGCTCCCGTTTGACAACGGCAGCTTTGACAGTGTCGTGTTCGACCCGCCCTACATCCCGGCCGGCGGGGGCAGTTGGCGCACCGACAGCCACACCAACCACACCCGCTACGCCAGGAGCTTGCGTAAGAGCGAGATCCGAGAGCTGTACTGGGACGGCATGGCCGAGGGTGCCCGGGTAGCCCGGTCCTACCTGTTGGTCAAGGTCATGGACCAGGTGGGCGACTGGCAGACGTTCACGTGCACAACCAGGGCCGTGGCCCTCGGCCTGCGCAAGGTCGACCGGTTCGACCTGATCCGCACCCCCGGCTACGACCCCCATCAGGTGAGGCGGCACGCCAGCCATAATTACTCGACGTTGCTGGTGTTCGGCGTCTCCCACGTCCCAGGAGCGCCTACGCATGAGGGTGTTTTAGCCTCTGTAGGCGCAAACGAGAGCTGGCGATGAGGGGCGCCGGGGTCATGGCGGCGAAGCCCATTGAGCAAGAGCTGATCGACATCACGCAGGCGGCCAAGCTGCTCGGGACGACGGTGCGCCACATGCGGAACCTGGTTGCTGACGACCGAGACGACCGGATCCCCTTCGGCCACGTCGGCCGGCTGCTCCGCTTCGACCCGTTGGCGGTGGCTGCCTGGTGGCAGCGGCACCAGGGACCGCTCGTCCACTAGCCCTCCTACCTCTTATATCAGGGGGGTGCGCGGTCTTCTTGGACTTGGTCGTCGGGGCGTGCAAGAAGTAGGCTGGTGTCTATGACCATGACCACCAGGACCGAGAGGACCGAGAGACGGCGGGAGTTCGGCACTGTACGCCTACTGCCCTCAGGGAGGCACCAGGCCTTCTACAGCTACGAGGGCCAGTACGTCAAAGGCCCCGCGCCCTTCGCCACCAAGACCGAGGCCAAGCAATGGCTGCGGGCCGAGGAGGACCGCCTCGGCAAGCCCAACTCCCGGCCTCCCGGCCCCGTACCGACGTTCGCGGAAGTGGCTGAGCGCTGGCTGCAGGTAAAAGTGCTCAAGCGGGCCAGCACCGTAGACCGGGATAAGACATGCCTGACCCACATACTGCCTGTGATCGGCCCGCGACGCCTGGACCAGCTCTTGCCGTCCGAGGTCCAGCTCATGGTGGACAACTGGACTCGGCAAGGCCTGGCCCCCGAGACGGTGCGCCGCCAGGCCTCGGCCCTAAGGGCCATCTGCAACTTCGCCGCCAGGGACTATAAGGTCCCCTCGCCGGCCGTGGACCTGGAGCTTCCCGAAAAGAAGCGCCAGCCCCGGGACGGCAAACCGGTAGCTCTCCCATCGGTCACTCCCGCTGGGTTCCAGGCCCTCGCCGATGCTCTCGGGCCCGACATGGGGGCCATGATGTGGCTGGGGGCGACGACCGGTCTGCGTTGGGCCGAAGCGGCGGGCCTCATCTTCTCCGAGGTCGATCTGGAGGCCAGGGTCGTCCACGTCAACATGCAGCTCCTCCGTGAGCGGGTGCCCGTGGTGGGCAGGGACCGCAAACCGGTCGTGCCCCGGCGCTACGTCGGCCAGGACGAGCCGGGCGAGGGTTGGCGCGGCCCGCTCAAGACCGACAAGGCCAAGCGGGAGGTACCCCTGTTGCCTTTCATGGTCGAACAGTTCACTGCTCTCATCGAACGGAGGGGGGTAGCGGCCCAGCCCGACGCCTTCGTGTTCGTCAGCCCTGATGGCCTGCGGCTGGCTCCCAACAACTGGCTGCGGCGCTCTTGGCACCCGGCACGGGAGGCCGCTGGGCTCCCCACCCTGGACTTCCACGACCTGCGCCGGCTCTACGTCCGGGCGCTCTTGGACGCCAAGGCCGACCCCCGGACGATCCAGGATCTCCTGGGCCACAAGAGCTTCGACCAGAGCCTGGACTACGGTGCCTCCACGCCTGAGTCAAGGCGCGCCGCAGCGGATGCGCTCCTTCTGCGGTACGCTCCTGCCGCTGAAAAGGCCCCCGAGATGTTGCACGCCGCTCCCTGAGCAACACCAGCCCAAGGGGCGGGACGGCGACCGTGAAAGCCCGTTTTCAAGCCCCATGTTGCACGTAGTTGCATGAAGGATTGCAAAAAGGGCCTCTGACCAGGGCGAACCTAGTTGACACTCCTGCCATGGTAAGGCTGGTGTCGTCAGTTCGATTCTGACAGGGGGCTCCATCATCTAGTGGCGGTTTTACGTCTCTACCAGGTAATTTGCACTGGCGGGGCCTGCCATCACGTGCCAGCTGGTGACCATTGGTGACACGGTTTTACCCTTCGTTCGCGCACGGATCGCGCACGGATCGCGCACGCCGCAGGCCCGAGGCGAGGGTGACTTGGTGGAAGACCGGCCGGGGGCATGTCATGATGGCAAATGTGACCCCGGAGGCCCTGGATATGGTTGTCTCCGACCCAGCCGTGATGCACGGCCAGGCCGTTATCCGGGGGACCAGGGTGCCAGTGGCGGTCCTGCTCGACTGCTTGGCCGCAGGCATGACGGAAGCCGAGATCGGCCGCCAGTACCCGAGCCTCCCCGCCGGAGCGGTCCGAGCTGCCCTCGCCTACGGGGCGGCGCTGGCTCGCGAGGACCTTGTGCCGTTGGGCCCTGCGAAGGGGTGAGGCTCAAGCTCGACGAGAACCTTCCCGCTGACGCGGCCGAGCCGTTGCGGGCACTCGGCCATGACGTGGAGACGGTTGTTGGGGAGGGCTTGGCGGGCAGTCCGGACGGGCAGGTCGTATCTGCCGCTGGCCGAGAAGGACGCATGCTCATGACGCTCGACCGCGGCATGGCCGACATCCGCGCCTACCCCCCCGGGTCGCACCCGGGGATCGTCGTGTTCCGCCTCGACGACCAGGCGGCCCCCGCCTTAGTCGCAACGTTTGAGTCCTTCGCCACGAACCACGACCTCGATGACCTTGCAGGCTGCGTCACGATCGTGCGTGGCCACCTGGTAAGGATCCGTCGGCCGTCCTAGAGGGCTGCAAGACGAGACTGGCGAATGCCGGCACGAGACCGGTGTCGATTGCGGGGGTCACTGGTCGGATGCTGTGGAGAGCCGGCAGCCGAAATAGCGAA
>JBEKNX010000370.1:0-4822 GCA_049522375.1 Acidimicrobiales bacterium
CCGGCCATTTTCGATGCGTCGAACTCGCTCACCAGCGAGCCCCCCCGGCCCCGCACCGCCGTGGCCGTGCGCAGCCAGTTGAAGTCCGTCATCCACTCGTAGCACCAGATCGGTATGTGCAGCTTTCCCATGTTCTCGATCAGGCGGCAGACCGTCTCGATCTCCTCGTCGCGCCCGGGCAGCCCGCGCTTGGCCTTGTTCAACGGGGGCCGGGCTTCGATGACTATGAGCTCGAAACCGGCGGCGCGGTAATCCTCTTGCAGGCGCAGCAGAGGTAAAAAGTCCCAGGGCTCCTCAGGTGTGGCGCCGGTCGCCTCGACCACGGGCAGCCCGCCGACGGCGTACTGCACCCCGGCCTGGGAGCACAGACGGCTGAGCCGCGACGGCTCCGGCGACCACAGTGCTTCGGCGATCTTGATCATGCCTCGGCCCTCAGGCCCCCGCTTCGACGAGCGAGCCGAACGGGTTGCTGCGAGCCGCCTCTTCGGCGAAGTGGCAGGCGACGTCGTGCCCCTCACCCACTCGGCGCAGGAGGGGCTCCTCGGTACGGCAGCGCTCTTGGGCCAGGGGGCAGCGAGTGTGGAACCGGCACCCGGGCGGCGGCGCCAACGAGCTCGGCACCTCCCCGGCAACCACGACACGTACCTTCTCCCGGCTGGCCACCGGGTCAGGGACCGGTATGGCCGCGAACAGGGCTTGTGTGTAGGGGTGGTAAGGGCGGGCGTAGAGGGGGTCCCGGTCAGCCAGCTCGACGATCTTGCCCAGGTACATGACAGCTACGCGGTCGCTCATCTGCCCGACGACGGCGAGGTCGTGGGCAATGAACAGGTAAGACAGGCCGAGGCGGGTCTGCAAGTCGGTCAGCAGGGCCAGGATCTGGGCCTGCACCGACACGTCCAGGGCGGACACCGGCTCGTCGAGCACGACGAGGGCGGGCTCGACGGCCAGTGACCGGGCGATCCCGATGCGCTGGCACTGGCCGCCCGAGAACTCGTGGGGGAACCGGTAGACGGCGTCGACCGGGAGCCCGACCAGTTCGAGCAACTCCTCTACACGCTTGCGCCGCTGGCGTCGCGGCACCAGGTTGTGGAGCACGAGCGGCTCACCGATGAGCTGGCCCACTGTGTGCCGGGGATTGAGCGCACCGACCGGGTCCTGGAACACTATCTGCATATGCCGGCGCAGGTCCTTGAGCGCGCCCGCCCCGAGTGACGACAGGTCCCGGCCCTCGAAGCGCACGGTCCCCGACGTCGGGCGTTCCAGGTAAAGCACGGTGCGGCCCGTGGTCGACTTACCGCAGCCGCTCTCGCCCACCAGGCCCAAGGTTTGGTGGCTGCCGAGCGAAAAGCTGACCCCGTCGACGGCGTGGACAGTCTCGTGGGAGCGGACGACCTTGCCCGGCCCGCGGATGTGGTAGCGCACCACCAGGTCCTCGACTTCGAGGAGCGGGCCTCCGTCCCCGCCGGCCTGGGGCCCGTTTGTGCTTTGGGCGACGGTGCCGGTCATTTTGCCACCGCCGCACCTTGGTTGACCGGGTCCCAGCAGGCCACCAGGTGGGCCGGCGCCAGGGGCTCGAGCGGGGGTGTCTCTGTGCGGCACCGGTCGGCGACCCGCGGGCACCGGGGGGCGAAGGGGCACCCGGTGCTGATCTTGGTGACCTGGGGCGGGAGCCCGGGGATGGTTTCGAACACCCGTGAACGGGTCCTGGTGAGCCGGGGCACGCAGCGCAGCAGGCCCACCGTGTAGGGATGGGACGGGCGGTCGAAAAGGTCGAAGACGGTAGCGGTTTCCATCACCCGGCCGGCGTACATGACCACCACGCGGTCGCAGTGGCCGGCCACTATGCCGAGGTTGTGGGTGATGAGGACCGAGCCCAGGTTGGAGCTGGCCACCAGGTCGTCCATGAGCTCGAGGATCTGGGCCTGGATGGTCACGTCCAGGGCCGTGGTCGGTTCGTCGGCGATGAGCAGCCGGGGCTGGCAGGCCATGGCCAGGGCGATGATGACCCGCTGGCGCTGGCCACCGCTCAGGCGGTGCGGGTACTCATGGATGCGGGTCAGGGGGTCCGGTATGCCGACCGACCGGAGGGCTTCGACGGCCCGCTCCCGCCCCTGGGCCTTGCTGAGCCCCAGATGGAGGGACAGGACCTCCAGGAAGTGCGACTCGATCGTGATGACCGGGTTCAGCGAGCTGAGCGGGTTCTGGGGGATCATGCCTATCTGGCCGCCCCGGACCTCGTGCATGGCCGCCGACGACAAGCGCAGGAGGTCCTGGCCCTCGAAAAAGATCTGGCCGGACGTGACCCGGCCCGGGGAAGGGACCATCCGCATCACCGACTGGGCGGTAACGCTCTTGCCCGAGCCGCTCTCGCCCACCACGCCCAGGCGCTCACCGGCCCGGACGTGAAGGCTCAAGCCCTGCAGGGCATGGATCGTGCTCCGCTCCAGCGGGAACGACACGCTCAGGTCCCGGACCTCGAGCAGGGGCGTCCCGGTGCCCCCCGGCCCCTTTGTCGCCACCCCGACGGCCAGGCCCTGGCTCTGGTCGCTCACGGCCCTACCTCGAGGTCGGGTCGAGGGCGTCCCGCAACCCGTCGCCCAGGAAGCTGAAGCTCAGGCAGGCCAGCCCGATGCAGCCGATCGGCACCAGCACCAATAGCGCGTCTATGGGGAGGTAAGTCACCGAGTCGTTGATCATCTTGCCCCAGTCGGCCAGCGGGTCCTGGATGCCCAACCCGAGGAAGCTGAAGCCGGCGGCGGTGAAGATCACGTAGGGGATCTGCTGGACGAAGAACACGATGATGGGGCCGACGGCATTGGGGAGGATGTGGACCAGGGTGATGCGCCACGACGGCGCCCCCAGTGCCCGGGCCGCCTGCACGAAATCGCGCTCCCGCAGGGCCAGGTACTGGGCCCGGGCCAAACGGCTGAAGCCGACCCACAGCGTGATGCCGATGAACAGCGCCAACTTCCACACGTTGACCCCGAACACGACGATGAAAAGCAGAGCGGCCAGGATGGTGGGGACCATCTGGAACAACTCGTAAAGCCGGAGGGTGACCCAGTCGAACGCGCCGCCCCACCAGCCGGCCAGGATACCTAGGGGCAGGCCGATGACCAGGCCGACCAGCGGCGCCCCGATGGCTACCGTCATCGAAGTGCGGTCACCCCAGATGGCCCTGGTCAGCGTGTCCCGGCCGATCTGGTCCGTGCCGAGCCAGTGGTGCCAGCTGGCACCGGCCAGGACCGAGCTCAGGTCGGTCGCCGTGTCGCTGTGGGGGGCGATCCAGGGGGCCAGGATCCCCACCAGCAGTATGAGCACGGCCACGACGCCGGCCACCAGGGCCAGGTGGTTGCGGCGGTAGCGGTACCAGGCGGCGTGCCAGAAGCTGTCGCTGCTCCTGCGGGCGGCGGTCGGCGTCGCCGCCACCGGCACGGCCGTCACCGTGACACACCTTGGAGCCGGACCCGCGGGTCGACCATGACGTAAGCGATGTCGGACAAGATGAAGCACAGCCCCCATAACGCGGCGACGATCAGGACCAGGGCCATGATCAGGGGGTAGTCACGGCGCAGGCTCGCGGTGGTGAAGTAGGCGCCGAGGCCGGGCAGGGAGAAAGTGGCTTCGATGAAAATGGAGCCGGTCAGGATGTTGGGGATCCACGGCCCCATGATCGTGATCAGCGGGATGAGCGAGGTGCGCAGGATGTACCTCCACAGCAGGTGCCGCTCGGACAGGCCCCGGGCGCGGCCCATGCGCACGTAGTCGGCGTAGGTGACCTCGAGCGTGCTGGCCCGGGTGTAGCGCTCCATCAGGGCCATGGGGTAGAGGGAGAAGGCGATGACGGGCATGATGACGTCCTCCACCGTGCCCCAGCCCCCCACCGGCAGCCAGCCGAGGCGCACGGCAAAGACCTCGATCATCAAGAAACCGATCACGTAGTTGGGCAACGCCACGCCGATGGTCGAGACCACGGCGGTGATCACGGAGTCGATCCAGGTGTTGTGCTTGATGGCGGCGATGCAACCGAACAGGAGGCCCAGCGTGTAGGACAGGGCGATGGTCAGGCCGCCCACGATCAGGGTGATGGGCCAGGCCGAAGCGATGAGCTGGTTCACCGTCATCGTCGGCTCCTCGAAGGGGATGCCCAGGTACCCGTGGAGCAGCTGCCAGACCCAGTTGAGGTACTGCCTCCAGATGGGCTCGGCCAAGCCGTACCGCGCCATGATGTTGTGCATGGCGGCCGGGCTCAGCTCCCCCTGGCTGAAGGTGAACGGGCCTCCGGGAACGGCGTGCATCATGCCGAAGATGGCAATTGTCGCCAGAAGCAGCGTGAAGAGCAGCGACAGGAGCCGCTGGGCGAGATAGGAAACCACGGGGCTGCTCCCTTCGTGTCGGGGCCCAGACTGCGCTTTTCCGAGGTGTCACCGCAGGCCCCGCCCCGGCCAAGGCCGGTTTCGGGGGGCTTTGTCCTCCAGCGCCGACGGGCGCGGTCGGGGTGCTCCCCGGCCGCGCCCGCCAAACAGAGGCCGTTGGTTAGATCAGCCCGCTCTCGCTCTGGCGCGGGTACTGGCCGACGTTGTTGGCGATGTACAGCCCCTGCTGGTTGGTGGAGTGGGGGTAGAAACCGGGCCACTGGATGCCGTCGTAGCCGAGGTAGTTCTTGCCCAGGGTCGGGCCCTGGACGTACGGCCACATGAAGTAGCCACCCAGGCCGTGGAAGACGAACACCGCCGGTGCCTGCGAGGTCATGAGGGCCTGGGCCTCGGCGTAGATCTCGGCCCGCTTGTTGGTCTGGAACGCAGCCATGCCCTCGGCCAGC
>JBEKNX010000371.1:0-6872 GCA_049522375.1 Acidimicrobiales bacterium
CTAAGCCTGGATGCACGGCCTGAGCTCTACCGGGGTTTTTCGCTCAACGCCGTGGCTCCGTAGTGACTTGGTCGTCTGGTAGCCGGTAAAGAGGCGTGACCGACCAAGAGTTATTCGGGTTCCGGTTGGTTGTCAGCGTCTGAGGGCCTCTGGTGTGACGGGACGCCAGTCCGCCGCCGGCTCAGCCCCGAGCGACGGCCGGTAACGCCCGGATCTTTGTCAGAGCTCGGTCGAAGCGGCGCTGCCAGGGCCAGTGCAACGGCCCCCGCAGTGTCGGCGTGCCAGCCCGGTTGACCAAGCGGGCAGGCATGCAGATGAGCTGGGACCGCAGCGTGGCGACGACGGTGAGCTGGTCGTCGGGGTGGACCTCGCCCACCAGGGCGGTCCAGCGGCACAGGTTGTGGGCGAGCACGGCGCAGGCCAACCAGGCGCCATTGGCGGCGAAGTTGCCCGATGGGCAGTGCGCCAGGCCCGAGCCCTCCTTGAAGTAGGCGACACACTGCAACATATTCGGCGTCGGCTCCCCTGCGAGGTGACGTTGACGAACTCTCACCATCCTTTGGTTGGCCAGAGGGTGCGGGCGGTGCGGGCGTATGCGTGGAATGGCGGGCTGTGGGTGCTGTTTGCTCACCCCGACGGTGCTCCGGCACGGGTGCGGGTGGAAGATACCGATCTTGTATACCCGCGGGCGGTGAATGGTGATGGGCCGGGTGTGGTGTTGTCGTTTGCCGGGATCCGCCGACTGCGGGGGCTCCTGGTTAGCCCCGGGCCCACGGAGGAGCTCGACGGGGTAGGTGCGCGTCGCGAAGGGCAGCGGCGGTGACCAGCGAATGGTGGCTGTGGCTGTGGGCCCTGGGTGTGACGGAGATCGAGGTCCTGGGCCCGAACTGGTCGTTGTTAGCGGTGACGGCGTTGCGTGCCTCGGGTCTCGTGATCGGACTGGTCGTGGCCGGGCTGAGCGGACGAGCGCTGTGCCGGGGGCCGCCAGCGCGCCCGACGACGATCGGTATGGGTGTTGCGGCGTGCTGTCCTATCCGCCTTGACCGTCCCGTCCTCGATCTCGTCACGTGATGGGTTGCTGGTGCAGCCCAGTTGTTGGTTCGTCTAGCCCGCTGAGCGCCGGTCCCGTATGAGGCTTTGCCGCGAACGTAGGCTCGACCCCCCAGGGAAACGTGCCACCGAAACCCCGGGAGGTGAGCCTTTGTCCAGGCTCAGAATAGCTCCGCCGGTCCAGCTCGAGCTGGTTGCCGGCTCCACCAGCCCTGCCCGCCCGCAGGTGTGGGGCTCTATGTCCGAGGCCGCGCAGATCCGTGTCGTGGTCCTGTTGGCTCGCCTGATCGCCAAGGGTGTCGTCGAGGTCGTCGATGACGCCGTCGAGGAGGTTTCATGAACGGTTCAGCGAAGATTTCTGCTTTTCATCGGGCTAACGGCCGGCTGGCCGTGGTCTATGTCCGCCAATCAACTGTGGCGCAGACGCGGTATAACACCGAGAGCCTGGAACGCCAATATGAGCTTGCTCGGCGTGCCGTGGAGTTGGGCTGGGACCGGGCGCAGGTCAGGGTGATCGACGAGGACCTGGGCCGTTCCGGGGCGAACTCGTCGGCACGGTCGGGGTTCCAGGCGTTGGTGGCCGACGTCGGTCTCGGCAAGGTTGGCCTGGTGCTGGGCATCGAGGTGTCCAGGCTGGCGCGGCGGAACGCCGACTGGTATCAACTGCTCGATCTCTGCGCCCTGACGGCCACGTTGATCGGCGACGCGGATGGTATCTATGACCCTGGCGACTACTCGGACCGCTTGGTGCTCGGCTTGAAAGGCACGATGAGCGAAGCCGAGCTGCACTTGCTCCGGGGTCGTCTCACCGCCGGCGCCCGCCATAAGGCGGCTAAAGGCGAGCTTCGCCTGGCGCTGCCCGCAGGCTACGCGTACGACCTCGACGGCCGCGTGGTCTTCAGCCCTGACGAGGCCGAGCGCGAAGCGGTGGCCACGGTGTTCCGGCGTTTCGGCGAGCTGGGCTCGGCCCGCCAGGTGGTGATCTCGTTGCTGGGTGACGACCTCGGTCTTCCCCGTCACCGCCCCAAAGCGCGTGTCGAGTGGGCGCCGCCCACCACCAGTTCTGTTCATTCCATGCTCACTAACCCGGCCTATGCCGGGGTGTACGTGTTCGGACGGACCCGCACCGGGCGGCGCCTCGACGAGACCGGGCGTGTCGTTGTGTCCAAGACGCCGGTGAGCGACGTCAGCCGCTGGGGGGTGGCCATCCACGACCACCATCCCGGCTACATCTCCTGGGAGACGTTCCAGGCCAACCAGGCCCGCCTGGCTGCCAACAACTCTGCCCCCAAGGGAGAGGGCGGGGGTGCGGTCCGGGAAGGAAGCGCCCTCCTGCAAGGCCTTTTGCGGTGTGGTCGTTGCGGTCGGATGATGCGAGTCGGCTACTCGGGTCGTGCCGCGCCCGCCGGTTCGGCGTCGCCCGGACGGTCGTCGCGCTATATCTGCTTTTCCGCTGACGCGTACTCGACCGACGCCAGGACCTGCACCGCGGTCGGGGGTCGCCATATCGAAGCGGCGGTGACCGGGGAAGTCTTCGCTGCGCTGGAACCGGCCGCGTTGGCGGCCACCGCCAAAGCTTTGGACGAAGCCGAAACAGCCCGGGCTGACCGCCTCCGGCTGTTCGAGGCCACCGTGGAACGGGCCCGCTACGAAGCCGGACGGGCCCGACGCCAGTTCGAGGCGTGCGAACCAGAGAACCGGCTCGTGGCCCGCAGCCTGGAAGCGGCCTGGGAGGAACGCTTGGGCGCCGTTGCTCGAGCCGAGACCGCCCTGGCCGCCGAGCAGGCCCGTCACCCCGCCGCGCTGAGCGGGGACGAACTGCGGTTCTTGAACGAAGCCGGAGCGGACCTTCGAGCAGTCTTCGAAGCCCCCACCACCAGCGCCCGGGAACGCAAGCAGCTGTTGCGGGCCATGCTGATCGAGGTCGCGGTCACCGTGGACAAACCAGCCCGCCAAGCAAACATGGTGTTGTACTGGGAAGGCGGAGCCATCAACCACCTCCAAGTCGGCCTGCCTCGCCTGGGAGCACCGTGGCGGACGACCGACACTTCGACCGTGGACCTGGTCCGCCGTCTCGCCGTCCTCTACGACGATGACATGATCGCTCGAATCCTGGGACGCCAACACCGGCGCACAGGCAGCGGGCTCGTGTACACCAAAACCCGGGTCGCCGAACTACGCAAGCGACATCACATCGGCGCCGGGCCCCAAAGCGTCACACCCTCCTGCGATGATGGTCAAATGGTCAGCGTCAACCAAGCAGCGGCCAAGCTGAAGGTCGGGATCGGCACCATTTACCGCTGGCTGGCCGACGGCTTCATAGCCGGCGAGCAGATCACTCCAGGAGCCCCGTGGCAGATCCGGCTCGACGACGAGCTCCGCGTCAAGGTGGCCGAGGATGTCCCCGAGAACTGGCTTCCCCTCAACCAGGCAGCCAAGGCCCTCGGGGTGGCCCGCCAGACCGTGTTGAACAAGGTCCAACGCGGCGTGTTGCCCGCCGTGCATGTCCGGCGCGGACGGCGCAGCGGCCTGCGTATCCAGGTAAAACCCGATCAAACTGGACTGTTCGCGTAACCACGAGGAGATAAAGGCACAGTGCAACCGGGCCCTATTGATGTCCCGGATGGCGAGCTCGACGGTGGCGTGCTCACGGTGGAAGCGGTCCAGTTCGACCGCAGGGATGGCCAAGTCGCTCAAAAAGCCGTGGTGGCGCCAGCCCGGGAACAGGGCCTGTTGGGCGACATCGACCAGACGGGTGCGCCGCACGACCAGGCGGTGGCCTTTGTAGTCGACTTCGGCGACCTCGGCGACGCCGTCGGGGGTGTAGGTGATAGTTTCCCAAGCGCTCTCGTCGATGGTGGCGATGGCGGTGGCGATGGCACCGTTGCCACAACGCACGGCCATGGTGTAGCGCACGTCCAGGCGGCCGAGCACGGCGATGGTGGCATGGGACCAAAAGCCTGAGTCAAAGCGCATGACCATCTCGCCGCTTGCCCCCGCACGGCGGGCCCGGGCCACCAGCTCTTCGACAAAACGCTTGGTCCCCCGGGCGGTGTTGGCCGAGCCTTTCCTCATGCGGGCGTGCAGGATCTCCCCGGTGCCGGCCCGCACGGCCAGGATCGGGTGGTACCCGAGCACCTTGGTGTAGCCGTAGGCCGCACCGGACTTGGCCCGGCCATAGACCTGGCAGATCGTGGAATCGACATCGACCACCAGACGTGCCGCTCCGGGCCCGGTCCCCAAGGCCCACGCCCGCCGCAGGCTCTCGGCGATCACCGCGTCCAACTGTCGTACATGGCCGAAACTGAACGCCCGCAAGAAACTCCCCAAGGTGGACGGCGCCATTACCCGGTGCCCGAGCACCCCGCCGGTGGCCCCCGCCCGCAGGCGGTCGGCGTGGCCGATGTGGCTGGCCCCTGCCACCATGGCATGGACCAAGGTCAAGACCTTGCGGCCGGGCTTAAAACCTCCGGCCCGGTCGGTGAAGCGGACTGTGGCGTCGACCAGGGCCTCCAAGCCCAGACGGGACACCAACGTGGCCACCAAGATGAGCCCGGCGTCGGCCACCAAGCCCGGCTCGTCGAAAACCACCCTCACCCTGTCAATCCCGCGCGATACTGGCTTCACTGAAAGTGCCTCCTGGTTTTGGGCCAACTGCGTCTTCGACACCGCAATCGTCCCAGGTCGGGAGGCCTTTCACGCGGATGGGCGCCCCGCAGGCCTGTAATCAGGCCGTGTTTTCAGGCTAAGTAGGCCGTGTTTTCAGGCTAAGTACCATCACGCCGACGTCGCCCCGGTCCTGGCCCTGTCCCCCCGGGTAATCCGTGGATGCCGTACGTTTGTCGGGCGTTCGACGCTCAGCGAAGCGCATGGTTGTGTATGGCGCGACGAGCACGGTCGCAGCCTCAGTCGCTGCCCGGGCCCCCGGGCCGGGCGCGTTGGATGCTCAGAGCGGCCTTGGCTCGATGAAAGCCGGTGGTACGCCGCACTGGCCCGGGCTATGGCGACGCTTTAGTACATGCGAAATACTGGGTGACGTGCGCGCCACGACGGCGTCGGACGCCACGAGGGAGCGTGGCACACAGGGCAGGCGGGGCCCGATGACGCCCGGGACATCTTTTATCGGGCGTGAGAGCGAAACGGCACAGATAGAGCGGTTCCTCGAGCCGGCCGCGCTCGAGCCCTTCGCGCCTGAACCCTCCGTGCCCGGCACCATGGCGCAAAGGTAGTGCCGCCTCCGGCCTGGCCCGCCCCGGCTGCCCTAGGGAACCCTCCCCGCTCGCTATTGGGGCGGTCGGCGCGTAACCACCAAACAACTCCCTTGCCGGCCGCCGCCTGGTGGAGTTCCTCGCACCGGGGCCAAGCTTTTTGGCTTTCCTGTCGGTTTTCGACATGAAAGCCTCGGTACTGGCACCGCCGGCAAGCAACTCCGCTAGACGCGGGCCGAAGGCGGGTTAGTGCGGCAATTAACAACGGGCCGGCCGGGCCTGGCCCGGCCGGTGCTGATGACAGGCCGTTCGAGCTCTACGTTCACGGCCAACACCGCCAGCTATGGCCCTCCTGAGAGCGGCGCCTCTGACGGTGGCGCCATCGACAACGCCGACCACGGTGGCAAGGGCACCGTTGCCGTGTCGGGCTCCACTTTCTCAGCCAACAGCGCCAGGACCTGCCCGGGGAGGTGCAGTGGCGACGGCGGCGCCATCGACAACGGCGACAGCGGCACGAGCCCCCTTGCCGTGTCGGCCTCCACCTTCTCGGCCAACAGGGCCAACGAAGACGGCGGCGCCATCGCCAACGGCTACGCACCCAACATCCGTCGTCATGGGTTTTGTGGTCTCTTCCCGTAGTCGCCGATGACGGTTCCGTTCGCCGGGCTCGGTCCGTCCGCACAGCGAGTGTCGATGGCCGAGACGAACTCACCAAAGGCACCCAGCGTGGGTAGGGGGTTGTCATCACCGTCGAAGAGGGCGACGTGCACGAAGCTGACGCCATCGTCGAGTCGGATCGCGACATAGCGCATGCCGTCGGGTCTCTCTTCGGCGAGCTGCGCGAAAACCGCCGTGATCAGGCGTTCGTTCTCTTCGGCCGCTTCGGGCCGGGTCGTGTAGCAGACGACCGTGGCTTTGCTCATCGTGCCTTGCCTTTCATGGGGATCGCCCGGATCCGGTTGTTGCGAGCGTCGTGGGTCAGCTCGGCCAAGCCGAGCTCCTCCAGCAGCGGCGGCAGGTACATCCCGAAACGCCCCCGGTAGCCCTTGCGCAGTCCGTACCAACCGCCGACCGGGTTGTCCGCCGAGCGCCCCCACGCCTCGACGGTGCCGTCGGCGGCCGGCTTCTGCTCATCGGCCGCCCCGAGGGGAACCCAACCGCCCTGCGCAGCCAGCCAGGCGTGGAGGTCTTCAACTGCTTGCAGGTGGTATTTGAGGGTGGTGGAGCCGACCTGGCACACCAGCGCGGGCGGGTCGGCGTCGCTGTCGTTGTACATCGAGTACTCCGACGTGCCCGGTGGAGTTTTCAGGATCCACGGATCGTCCTTCGTGCCTGCAGCCATTCAGCCATCCCCTCTCTAAATCGCCGCTGCGAGGTGCGGCAGCAAGGTTTCCCAGCCGATCCGGTTGCGGCCCCGCCACGCGTCGGCCCTCTCGCCGAGTCGCTCCCAGCCCCGGTGCTCGATCTCGATCCGGGTGTCCCGCGGGCCAAGGGCCACGAAGCGGACCTCGACACCGTCGCCGGTCCGTTCAAAGATGCGGCCGCCCACCCCCCGCCCTCACGCACGACGAGCAGGTCGCGCGGCCCTGTCACAGTGTGATCTGTGGGCCACCA
>JBEKNX010000372.1:0-4787 GCA_049522375.1 Acidimicrobiales bacterium
TTCAACTGCGTACTTTCCAACTGGCGCGCCTTTGGCACCGGCCGTCAATCTCGCTCTCACCAGAGCGCCGAAATGCTCGCCCCGTTGGGCGTACGAGGAGTACCAGTCGAAGCTGGCACAACCCGGCGAGAGGACCACGGCATCCCCCGGTCGCGCCAACTCCTCCGCTCTGTGCACGGCTTCGTCCATCGACGCGGCCCGTCGTACCGGGACGAGGCCACCGAGGGCGGCAGCGACGTCCGGGGCCGCCTCCCCGATCGCCACCACCGCCCGGACGGGGGGCACGGTCTTGGCCAGATCCGAGAGATCCAGCCCTTTGTTGCGCCCGCCGGCGATCAGCACGACGGAGGCGAACGCCGACACGCCCGCCTGGACAGCCGCCGGAGTAGTGGCTTTGGAGTCGTCGTACCAGCGGACACCGCCCTGCTCCCCTACCAGTTGCACACGGTGGGGCGGCGCCGCGGTGGCGTGGGCTGCCTGCCGGCAGCCCTGCTCGTCGGCCCCGGCGGCCATGGCTACGGCCAGAGCGGCGGCGGTATTGGCCAGGTCGTGAGGGAAGGCGCGGGGCAGGTCCGCCGCCTTGACCACCATGCCGCCCGGGCCCTCGACACCTTCGGGCCCGACGGTCCATGTCGTCCCGGTCCATGTCGTCCCGGTCGACCCCGTCACTCCGGGTGCCCCCACAGCCCCCGTAGCCCAATTTGCCCCCGCAGCCCCCGTTGCCCCTGTCGCCCCTGTCGCCCCGAAGGTCACGACCCGCACCCCGGCTGGCACCGTGGCCGCGCAGCTGAGCACGACCGGGTCGTCGGCATTGACAACGGCGACACTGCCTGGGGCCTGGTGAGCCCAGATCTTGGCTTTCGCCCGGACATAGTGCTCGAGGTTGGGGTGCCAGTCCAGGTGGTCCGGAGCGAAGTTGAGCCAGCAGCTGACGTCCGGGCTGAACCGGTGGGTGTACTCGAGCTGGAATGACGAAACCTCAGCCACCAGGACGACATCGGGGGCGGCGGCGGTGACAGTGCCGGTGCCGGTACCGCTATCGCTGCCGGTACCCGGAGGGCAGGGAAGGGCGGTCACCGCGTCCAGAAGCGGGTAGCCGACATTGCCCGCGGCCACCGCGGTCAGCCCCGAAGCCGCCAGCATGGCCGTAACCAGCTGGGTGACAGTCGTTTTCCCGTTGGTCCCGGTTATGGCTACCAGCCGGCAGGAGGAGCCGGGCCCGCTCTGAGCCCGGCGGCGAGCCTCGAGCACGCGCCAGGCCAGCTCGACCTCGCTCACGACCTCGGCTCCCGAAACTTGCGCCGCCACCAGGGCGGGGTGGCCCACGGGCACCCCGGGGCTAGGGACGACCAGGGCGGCGGCGCGAGCCAGCTCGACGGCGCGGACGGCCCCCGGGGCGACTTCCACCGTGATGTTCCCACCTCCGGCCACGCCTCGCTCCTTGACCGCGGCCACTGCGGCGCGGCCGGCTTGCCGGTCATCCTCGAGCACCACGACCTCGAGGCCCTGCCCCGCCAACCAGGAGGTGGCGGCACGCCCGCTCAGCCCGTAACCAATGACCAGTGCCCTGGTCATGCCGTCCCGCCATGAGCCAGGAAATCGGCATAGAAGACACCGAGGGACAACGACGTGAACAGGCCGGCCAGGATCCAGAACCGGACGATCACCGTGGTCTCCGGCCAACCCAGCAGCTCGAAGTGGTGGTGGACCGGGGCCATGCGGAAAATGCGGCGCCCGAACATGCGGTAACTGGCCACCTGGGCTATCACCGAAAGCGTCTCCAGGACGTAGAGCCCGCCAATGATGGGCAAGAGGAGGTCGACGTTCTCCAGCAGGGCCAGGACGGCCACGGCCGCTCCGATACCGAGCGAGCCGGTGTCGCCCATGAATATCTGGGCGGGCGCCGCGTTCCACCACAAAAACCCCGCGCAGGCCCCCATCATCGCCGCGGCCATGACCGCCTCGTCCAAAGAGGCGGGGTTGCGGTACATGACCTCGTGCTTCAACTGGTAAAAGCCGATGACGGTGAAGGCGACGAAGGTAAAAGCCGACGAGCCCGCCGCCAGCCCGTCCAGCCCGTCGGTCAGGTTGACGGCGTTGGTGAAGCCCACGAAGATCAGCACCGCCATCAGCACCCAGCCGACTTTGCCCAATTGCCAGCCGAGCGAGTTGAAGCGGGTGAAGGACAAATGGGTGTCCACCTTCAGCCAGATGACGGCCACCAGGGCGAAGGCCAGGGCCACCGCCAGCTGGCCGATGATCTTGGCTCGTTTGTTGAGGCCCAGGCTGCGCTGACGAGTGACTTTCAGCCAGTCGTCTATGAAACCCACCAGTGCGGCAGCGCAAATGGTGAGCATGCCGGCCAGGCCTCGGGTGGTGAAAGTGGCGAACACATGGGCCACGATCCAGCCCACCACCGCGGCCGCCATTATGGCGAGGCCACCCATGGTGGGTGTACCGGCCTTGGAGAAGTGCCCGGAAGGGCCGTCCTCCCGTATCTGCTGGCCGATCCCTCGGGCGCGCAGGTCGCCGATCAGCAATGGGGTACCGAGCATGGCCACCAGCAGGGCGACGCCGCCCGCTAACAACAGGGCTTTCAAGGCGGGCCGCCCCGACCTTGTCCGGCCCGCCACCGTGAGAGGACCTGGCGGGCAACTTCGACGTCATCGAAAGGCTCGACGTAATGCCCGAAGTCCTGGCCTGTCTCATGCCCCTTGCCCGCGATCAGGACTACGTCGCCCGCTCTGGCCATGGCGAGGGCGTTGTGTATCGCACCGCCGCGGTCGACATCGATGATGGGCGGCACCCCCCGGGCCCCGCTCGCCACTTCTTCGATAATGGCCATGGGTTTTTCGCTGCGGGGGTTGTCGGACGTGATGATCACCACGTCGGCCAGCGCGCTGGCCGTCTCCCCCATCACCGGTCGCTTGGCCCGGTCCCGGTCCCCGCCGGCGCCGAAGACGATGACGACACGGCCGGGGCCGTGGGCAGGCGACCGGCCGGTCAGCTCGCGGGCCGCTTTTATCGCCTCCCCCAGCGCCGCCGGCGTGTGGGCGAAGTCGACCAGCACGCGGAACGGCTGGCCTTCGTCCACGACCTGGAAGCGGCCCCGCACAGGCTCCACCCCGGCCAGGCCGGCGCGGATGGCGTCCCACCCGGCGCCCAGTTCCCGGGCCGTGGTCGCCGCCGCCAGGGCGTTGGAGACATTGAAACGCCCCCCCATCCTGATGTCCACCTGCTGCCCGCACCAGGTGAACGAAGCACCTCCCTGGTCCAGCGCCACGTCCCGGGCGTCCTCGGGCGCGAAGGTCACGACCCTGACCGGCCACCCCGCCAGCTCGCTGATGAGGCGGGCTCCCCACGGGTCGGCCCGGTTGACCACCGCCAGCGGGAGCCGGCCACCAGTAAAGAGTTTCAGTTTGGCGGCGAAGTAGGCGTCCATGGTCACGTGGTAGTCGAGGTGGTCCTGGCTCAGGTTGGTGAAAACACTGGCGGCAAAGGCCGTCCCGCCCACCCGGTGCTGCTCCAGGGCGTGAGACGACACCTCCATGGCCACCGCGGCAACGCCCTCGTGGCGGAACTCGGCCAAACGGCGTTGCAGCAAGGGTGCCTCGGGCGTGGTGCGTTCACCGGTCAATGTGCCGATGACCCCCGCCGGCCATCCCTGAGCGTTGAAGATGCCGGCCAGCAGGGCGCACGTCGTCGTCTTGCCGTTGGTCCCGGTAACGCCCACCAACTTCAACGCCCGGGACGGGAAGCCCCAAAAGGCGGCGGACACGGGGCCCAGGACTTGGCGGACCGAAGGTACGACCACCTGCGGGACGGGCAGGTCGAGGACCTGCTCGCAGAGAAGAACGACCGCTCCCCGCTCGAGCGCTTCGGCGGCGAAAGAGTGGCCGTCGGAACGGCTCCCCTTGATGCAGGCGAAGAGCGTGCCGGTTTGCGCCCGGCTCGAAACTATCTCGACATCGTTCACCAGCGGGTCGGCACCATAGCTTCGCGTCTCGCCCGGCCCGGGCCGGCCCGCAACGAGAGCGGCTCCTTCCAGCCCAGCCTCGGCCAAGAGCTCCCGGAGACGCACGCCCGGTCTAGTCAAGCTTCCCCGACCCTGATGGCCCGAGCCTAGGGGACTGAGCTCGCCGGCGGGATCGTGGTCGCCGGCGGGGTCGTCCTGGTGGTGGCCGGGGCCGTGGTGGTCGGGGCCGTGGTGGCCGGGGCCGTGGTGGCCGGGGCCGTGGTGGCCGGGGCCGTGGTGGATGAGGCCGTGGTGGCCGGGGCCGTGGTGGATGAGGCCGTGGTGGCCGGGGCCGTGGCGGATGAGGCCGTGGTGGATGAGGCCGTGCTGGTTGTGGCGGCAGGTGCCGTGGTGGGCTCGGCGGCGGGGGCGGTCGTGGTGGCAGCCGGAGCAGTGGTCGCGCTGGTGGCGGCGGGGACCGTCGCTGTAGCAGCAGGCGGGGCCGACGTCGTGGTCGCCGCGGCAGAGGCGGCGGTTGTCGTGACGGCGGCTAGGGCAGTCGTCGTGGTCACGACGGCCAGGGGCGTCGTGGTGGTCGAAGCGGCCACCGGGGCCGAAGTCGTAGCGGCAAGGGTCGTGGTCGTAGCGGCAAGGGTCGTGGTCGTAGCGGCAAGGGTCGTGGTCGTAGCGGCCGCGGACGGGGCCGTTGTCGTCGGGCCGGGGCCCGAAGTGGTGCTGGTGGCCGTGGTGGCGGGGGCCGTCGTGGTGCTGGTGGCGGGGGCCGTCGTGGTGGTCGTGGTCGTCTTCGCGCCGGTGCTGGGCGTCGCCGAGC
>JBEKNX010000373.1:0-4766 GCA_049522375.1 Acidimicrobiales bacterium
CGCTTGAGCAGCACTTCACCAGGACGGCGTTCGAAAGGGCCGAGGGCCGCCGGTTCCACGCTCAGCACGGCCGATTCGTAGCTCAGGCTGACCAGCTGGTGGGCGTGAGCGAACCTCTCCTGGCCCTCGAAGTCGACCACCAGGCCGGTAACCGCGGGGTGCCACCCGGCGCTGTTGGCGCCCGACAGGCGGGCGATGACGTCCACCAACCGCCCTTCCTGCTGGTTGCTGGGGCCGCTCACGGCGCTACCGAGCAGGCACGAAAGGTGGAGGACGGCATTTCCCGGGCCCGGTGGGCCGGCGCCTTGACCACTGCCCCCGTCTTGAAGGCCGGCCGCGACCGGCCCCCGACTTGGGGGCTTCGTACTTGGAGGCTGGGCCTCAGAGGCACGGGGCACGATTCCAGCGTACCTCCCCCCTGACGCCCGACGCGTGCGGCCCGACGCGTGCGGCCCGGCACCGGAACGGGCAGGATGGGGGACATGGCCCCACTTCGCTTTGGTCTTATCGGCACCAGTTACTGGGCGCTCAACACTCACGGAGCGGCGCTCGTCCGCTCGCCCCATTGCCAGTTGGAGGGCGTTTGGGGCCGCGACCCGGCCAAGGCCGGCGATGTCGCCGGCCACCTCGGCACCAAGGCGTACGAGGACCTGGACGAGCTCCTGGGCCACGTCGACGCCGTAGCCATGTCGGTGCCGCCCGATGTCCAGGCCACCCTGGCCGTCCGCGCCGCTCGGGCCGGCTGCCACCTGCTGCTGGAGAAGCCCCTCGCCCTGGACGTCGCCCAGGGCCAGGCGGTGGTCGACGCCATCGACGCGGCGGGGACGGCGGCGCTCGTCTTCTTCACCGCCCGCTTCCTGCCCGACATCGAAGGCTGGACCGAACAAGCGGCCCAGGCGGGCCCGTGGCCCAGCGCTCACATGCTCAAGTACGCCAACATTTATCAGCCCGGCAGCCCCTTCGGCGCCTCGCCGTGGCGACGCGAGCGGGGCGCCCTGTGGGACAACGGGCCCCACGCCATCGCCGGCCTGCTGCCCATCATGGGCCCGGTTAGCTCCGTGGTGGCCCGGCGCGGCGCGGCCGGGAGCGACACCGTGCACCTCATGCTGGCGCACGGGACCGGCTCCCCCACGTCGCCCACCGGCACCAGCGTCGTCTCCCTCAGCCTGACCATGGCCCCAGGGGACAACCTGGACCATTTGGCCCTCTACCAGCAGGGCGCCTCCAGCACACGTCCCGAGGCCAGTTTCGACGCCGCCGACGTCATGGGCAACGCTCTGGCCGAACTGGCCGCCCTGGTCGAAACCGGCCAGCGTGCCCATCGCTGCGACCCCCGCTTCGCCCTGGAAGTCACCCGCGTCCTGGCCGGCGCCGAGGCCGCCCTGCAACTGCCCGGGGCCGACCTCCCGGCAGCCGGGGCCCACCGCTAGCAGGGCCCCCACCAGGGCCCGGGCCCCGCTAGGGCCGTACGGCCGGGCCCAAACGGCACAAATAAGTGCCCTTGGGCCCTAAGCGCGGGCACCCCGTACGTCGGATACTCGCTTTAGCAGCGTCACAGCCCGGCCGACGGCCCGCCAGGGGCCAGCGATGACAAAAGGAGTCCCATGGCTAAGCACGTTTACGACTTTTCAGAAGGCGGCAGGGAAATGGTGGACTTGCTGGGAGGCAAGGGTGCCAACCTGGCGGAGATGAGCAACCTGGGGCTCCCGGTCCCGCCCGGTTTCACGATAACTACCGAAGCCTGCCGGGCTTTCCTCGCCGAAGGGGCGCTGCCGGTCGGGCTGAACGACGAGATCACCGAGCACCTCACCAAGCTCGAGCAGACCATGGGCCGCAAGCTGGGCGACCCCGAGGACCCGCTGCTCGTCTCGGTGCGCAGCGGCGCCAGGTTTTCCATGCCCGGGATGATGGACACGGTCCTGGACATCGGCCTCAACGACCTCTCGGTCGACGGCCTGACCAAGCAAGCCGGCGACGAACGCTTCGCCTGGGACTCGTACCGCCGCCTCATCCAGATGTTCGCCAAAACGGTCATGGGCGCCAACGGCGACCTTTTCGAGGAGGCGATCGCCGAGCTGAAGGTCGAGCGAAGGGCTCGCACGGACCTCGACCTCGACACTCCTGACCTCAAGAGGCTGGTGGCCACTTACAAAAAGATCGTGAAGCAGGAGACAGGCCTCGATTTCCCCATGGAGCCGCGCGCCCAGCTCGACGCCGCCATCCTGGCCGTGTTCAAGTCCTGGAACGGCGAGCGCGCCCGCATCTACCGCCGGCAGGAACGCATAGCCGAAAACCTGGGGACGGCGGTCAACATCTGCTCCATGGTGTTCGGCAACCTGGGGCTCAACTCGGGCACGGGCGTCGCCTTCACCCGTGACCCCGCCAGTGGCAACCGGGGCGTCTACGGCGACTACCTGGAGGACGCTCAGGGCGAGGACGTGGTGGCCGGCATCCGCAACACCATGGCCCTCCAGGAGCTGGAGCACCTGAACCCCACGGCCTACGCCCAGCTGCTCGAGATCATGAACACCCTCGAGCACCACTACCGCGACCTGTGCGACATCGAGTTCACCATCGAAAAGGGCAAGCTCTGGATGCTCCAGACCAGGGTGGGCAAGCGCACCGCCGCCGCCGCCTTCCGCATCGCCGCCCAGCTCGTCGACGAAGGCATCATCGGGATGGACGAGGCCTTGGGCCGCGTGAGCGGCGCCGGCCTGGCCGAGCTCATGTTCCCGCGCTTCGACGAGAATACGAGCGCCAAGAGCCTGACCAAGGGCATGGGCGCCAGCCCGGGGGCCGCCGTGGGCAAGGTCGTCTTCGACTCCCCCACCGCCGTCGCCCAGGCAGCCAAGGGCGAGGCCGTCATCCTGGTCCGCACCGAGACCAACCCGGACGACCTGCCCGGGATGATCGCGGCCAAGGGGATACTCACCAGCCGGGGCGGCAAGACCAGCCACGCCGCCGTGGTCGCCCGGGGCATGGGCAAGACCTGCGTCGTCGCCGCTCACGAGCTCCAGGTCGACTACAAGACCAAGTGCTTCACGGCTCCCGATGGCACGGTCGTGGCCGAGGGCGAGGTCATCTCCATAGACGGCAAGACAGGCAAGGTGTACTTGGGCGAAATGCCGGTCGTCGCCTCCCCGTTGGTGCGGTTCTTCGAGGGGACCTTCGACGCCGCCTCGGCCGACCACGAGACCGCTGACCTGGTGGCGGCGGTGGAGCGCATCCTGCGCCACGCCGATGCCCGCCGGCGGCTGTTCGTCCGGGCCAATGCCGACATGCCCGAGGACGCCCGCCGGGCGCGGCTGTACGGGGCTGAAGGTATCGGCCTGACCCGCACCGAGCACATGTTCCTGGGCGAGAGGCGCAAGCTGGTCGAGCAACTGGTCCTGGCCGACACCGACGAGGGGCAACAGGCCGCCCTCGACGCCCTCCTGCCCCTGCAGCGGGCCGATTTCTACGCCATCTTCAAGGAGATGGACGGGCTGCCCGTCACCGTGCGCCTGATCGACCCGCCGCTGCACGAGTTCCTGCCCGACCTCACCGAGCTGTCCGTTCGGGCCGCCGTGGCCCGGGCCCAGGGCGGGGTGGACGAAGAGGCCGAACGCCTGCTGCCCGCCGTCCGCCGCCTGAAGGAGCAGAACCCCATGCTCGGCCTACGGGGCGTGAGGCTGTGCCTGTACATCCCGGGCTTGATCAAGCTCCAGGTGCGGGCCATCGCCGAAGCCGCCGCCCAGCGCATCAAGGAGGGCGGCAACCCCGTCCCCGAGGTCATGGTCCCGGTGGTGGGCGCCGTCCAGGAGCTGGAGCACGTCCGTGAAGAAGCCGAGGCCGTCCTCGACGCCGTTAGCCGGGAGCAGGGAGTCCACCTGGAGAAGATGATCGGCACCATGATCGAGCTGCCCCGGGCCTGCCTGACGGCAGGACAGATAGCCGAGTCGGCCGACTTTTTCTCCTACGGCACCAACGACCTGACCCAGACCACGTGGGGCTTCTCCCGTGACGACTGCGAAGCCTCCTTCTTCCCGCTGTACATGGACCTCGGCATCTTCGGGGTGTCCCCCTTCGAGACGATCGACCGCGACGGCGTGGGCAAACTGGTCCGCATGGCCTCGGCCACGGCCCGCACGGTCAAGCCCGGCATCGAGCTCGGGGTGTGCGGAGAGCACGGGGGCGACCCCGAAAGCATCCATTTCTTCAACGAGATCGGCCTCGACTACGTGTCGTGCTCGCCGTTCCGGGTGCCCGTCGCCCGGCTGGAGGCGGGCCGGGCGGCCCTGCCCAAGACGGTCGCCGGCTCGGTGAAGTCCTCGCAGTAACGGTTCTTCCGTACGGCAACGGCCGGGATGGTGGGCTACCCACCGTCCCGGCCGTTGGCTGTCACTGGCCCCAGGGCCGGCGCGAGGCGCGCCCTAGGCCGGAGTTACTGGGGCCGGAGTTACTGGGGCCGGAATTACTGGGGCCGGAATTACTGGGGCCGGAATTACTGGGGCCGGAATTACTGGGGCCGGAGTTACTGGGGCCGGAGTTACTGGGGCAGGGCCTGCACCAGTTGGGCCAGGATCTCCTCCTCTTTTCCCGGTCCGACCCCCTGGGCCACCCCCGGCAGTCCCGCCGCCGCCCGGGCGCGCTCGGCGGGGGTGAGCCGCAGCAGGCCCAGGAGCGCGGCCGGTTCCCAGCGCAACAGGCAGGCGCACTGGAACAGGGACCCGTGACGGGTGCGCCGCTGCGAGATGCCCACCACCTTCCGGGCGCCGGGCCCGGTC
>JBEKNX010000374.1:0-4763 GCA_049522375.1 Acidimicrobiales bacterium
TAATCCTTCATGTGGTGGTCCCCTTGCTCTCGGTTGTCGTGGTGGACACCCGAGGCCTACCAGACGGCAGGCCTCGAGCTGGGGACCGCCACCTCAAAATCCACGACTAGTGGGACAACCTCGGGCCATCGCCCATCGAAGCTGTGGGCCGCTCAAACCGTCACCATGAAAGGCACCGTCGGCAGTCATCTCCTCAGGTCATAAACCGTCATCAACCAGCAACCGGAACGACCGACAACTCATACCACAGCAGTGCTGTCCGATATCGTCAACAGTTTGATATAACCGTCCAGTCTCATGCACAATCGTCCGTAACCGTCCACTCCATTACCATCACCAATAGGAAGCACCGCGCCGTTTCTCTAGACCCTGCCTTGCAGTTCAAGCCACAACGAGCGGCTTAGGCCCTCCAAACCGCCCCGCTCCCAACATTCGATCGTGACCGTCATTGACTGCTACTAGCCGGACACAAGAAAATGCTTTACAAGCTTCCACCAGTCAAGTAAAAAGACATAACCTTTGGAACACGATTACAACCTCCGGTTGTCAAGGTGTTGTGGCGCCCGTTGAGCGACTGGGAAAGGGCGGCGAGGGACGGTGGCGTGGATGCGGATGATGGGGCTCGACTCGGTCGGCTACCACGAGCACACCGTGGCCGGGCGGGGTGACGACCCGGTGGCGGGCGCCCAGCAGTACTACGCGTCGCGGGGCGAGACGCCGATGGCGTGGGGCGGGGCGGGGGCGGCCTTTTTGGGACTCGAGGGCGAAGCGGGCGTGGACGAGTGGAGGGCGGTGTTCGGGGCCGGCGGGGCTCGCCACCCGCTCAGCGGGGAGCGTCTCGTCTCCTGCCTGCGCCCGGGGCTCGAGATCGTCGTCAGCCCCCATAAGACGGTGGCCGAGCTCGGGGTCATCGGCCGGGCAGAAGACATGCACGCCATCGCCGACGCCGAGCGCGACGCCACCATGGCCTACCTGGACAAGGTCGTCCAGGACCAAGGCGGGCGGCGGGGCCGGGCCCAGGTGCGCACGCCGACCGGGGGCCTCACCTGGGCGGTGTCCCGCCATGCCACGACCAGGTGTGGCGACCCCCAGGTCCACGACCACGTTCTTTTGGCCAATTTTGTGCGCATGGACGACCAGAGAGGAGGCTGGAAAGGCCTGGACACGGGGCTGGTGCGCGACCACCTCCACGCCGCCACCGCCGTCGGGCGCATGGCGGGGGCAGCCAAGGCGGTCGAGCTCGGTTACGGCATCGAAGCCGACTCGGGGCCGTCGGGCCGCCTGGGGGGCTGGGCCATCGCCGGGATCCCGAAGGATGCCTGGCAGGTCCACGCCCAGCGCTCGGCCCAGATCGAGGCCGCCGTCGGGGCTGACGCCTCCTACCGGTCGCGCTCGGTGGCGGCCCGGGCCACCCGGGACCGCAAGGGCCACGACCACGTAGAAGACCTGGTCGCCCGCTGGCGGGACGAACTGGCTCGGGCCGGCTACCCGGCGCCCGAGCTGGAGGCGGCCGTCGAGCGGGCGGGGCAGGCCTACGAGCCGCCCAGTCCCGCCGTCGCCGAGGAGGTGGCCGCCCAGTTGCTGGCCCCCGGTGGCCGCCTGGCGTCGGAAAAGACCTTTACCCGGGGCGATGTGGTGGTGGCCGTGGCCCCGCACCTGCACGGCCTACCGGTCTCGTACCTGGACAGAGCGGTCGAAGCGGTCCTGTCCCATGAGCACGCCGTGGCCCTGCCCGGGGTGGCCGGCGCCCGGGAGCCGGTGTGGGCGGCGGCCTGCGTGCTCGAGGACGAGGCGCGCATCGCCACCCTGGCCGAGCGCCTTGTAGCCCGGGCCGGGCCGGCCATCGGGCCCGAGCGGGCGGCCGAGGCTGTCCGCCAGGTCGAGCTGTCCGGGGGCTTCCGTCTGAGCCAGAGACAGGCCGAGCTGGCTCAGGGCATTCTGACCTCGGGCCACGCCCTGGACTTGATAATCGGCGTGGCCGGCAGCGGCAAGACCAGCACCCTGGCGGCGCTGAGAGCAGGCTTCGAGTCCGCCGGCTACCAGGTGGTGGGGGCGGCGACGTCGGGCCAGGCGGCCAAGGCGCTGGGCTCGGGCGCCGGCGTGGCCTCCCGCACCGTGGCTTCGCTCACCTGGCGTCTAGAGCACCACCAAGAGGTCCTTACCCCCCGCCACGTCGTGATCTTGGACGAAGCCTCGATGACATCGGACGCCGACGTGGGCAAATTGCTGGGGGCCGTCGAGGCCGTCGAGGCCAAGCTCGTCGCCGTGGGCGACTACCACCAGATCGGCTCGGTCGGCCCCGGCGGCGCCTTAGAAGCCCTGGCTTCCCGCCACCCCGACCACGTCTGGACGCTCATGGACAACCTGCGCCAGACCGACCCGGCCGAGCGCCATGCCCTGGACCACCTGCGTTCGGGGCACTTGCCCAGCGCCGTCGCCTGGTACCTCGTGGAGCGCCGCGTGCACCCGGCGCCGACCCGGGAGGCGGCTATGTACCAGATGGTCAAGGCCTGGGCCCACGACGTCGCCGGCGGGGGCGACGCCCTGCTCGTGGCCTACCACCGTGACGCCGTGGAGGCCCTCAACCGGGCCGCCCGGGAGGTCTGGGGCAAGCTCGGCCACCTCTCCGGTCCCGAGCTGGCTGTCCCCGGAGGCCGACGTTACCGGGCCGGCGACCGGGTCGTCACTCTGGCGCCAGGGCCGGGCGGGGCGTGGGTCACCTCCCAGCGCGCCGTCGTCAGCTCGGTTGACGTCGAAGGACGGTCCCTAGTCGCCACTACCCCGGACGGGGCCGAGCTGCGCCTGGGCCCGGACGACATCGGGGCCGAGCGGCTCGCCCACAGCTATGCCATGACCGCTCATCGCTGCCAGGGCTCGACCTCGGACAGCACCTACGCCCTGGAGGACGGGGGCGGCCGAGAACTGGCCTACGTGGCCATGAGCCGTGCCCGGCGGGAGAGCCACGTCCACGTCGTCGCCCCCGACCTCGGCTCCGCCGCCCGGCACCTGGCCTGGGCCTGGGCCCAGGAACGCCGCCAGGCCTGGGCCCTGGCCGCGCGCCGGGAACAAGCCCTGGCCCAGCTCATGGCCGAGCGCCGGCGCCTCTTGTCCGCGCTACCACCCGACCCGTCCGACCAGCTGGGCCAGGTACGCCAGGAGCACTCCCAGGTCGAACATGACCTGTTGGACCTCTACGAAGGTGCTGGCCGCTGGGCGGGGACGGGAGCGGGCGAGGCGGCCCAAGCGCTGCGCCGGGCCTCCGCCGGCTACGAAGAGGCGTCAGCCGCCCTAGCCAGTCATGGCCTGTGGGCCAGGCACAAGGCCCGCAGCCAGTTGGACGACGCCGCTTCGCGCCTCGATGGCGCCCGGGAGGCGTGGGACAGGGCCGGCGCGCCCCACGCCCACCAGCTCGGCGCCCGTCGGGACCGCCTCGCCGGCGAGGTGGCGGAGCTAGAGCAAACCCTGGCCGTCCGAGAGGCCTACCTGGCCCAGCGCCCAGAGGTGCCCGACCGTCTGGCTGAGCTGGACGGCGCCATCGCCCACGGACAAGAGCTCGTCCGCCTGCACCACCTGGTCAACCTCCGCCAGCGTGAGCAGGCCCGGCACGTGGGTGCCTCTCACCAAGTTGACCACGGCTACGGCATCGACCTTTGACGCCATTCTGTGCGCGTGTTCTGGCTTGTCAAAAAGTGCCTCTGACCAGCGCAGATCGCCGAGTATGGCGGTCCTTACTGGGTTCTTACGGGTCTTTGAGGTCAGCGCAAGAAAACCAATTATGGGCGTGCACCAGGCAGTAGAGGCAGTGCTAATGGGGAGCCACATCTATTGGCCGAAGTTGGTCAAAACATCGGACCGGGTCTGGCATCGCGACTCGCACCGGTCGCCGCGATCGGCCCGTTTTGTACCGGCAGGAAGCGAGCCTCAGCTCTCGGCCGATAGGTGCCGTGCGATGAGGCCGATCGTGCACGGCGACGGCGGACGGGTTGGGACCAGGCGTGGCTGTGAGCCCAATCCCAATGGGAGTGCGACAGACACAAGCACGGCCGGCACGATTGCCCCCGCCCACTGCGCGGTGCGGGCCCAGCAGGAGCGGTAGCCCTGCTCCCAGCGGCGCCGTCGCCGGGACGGGAAATGGGGTGGAGGCGCGGGCTGGAGGACTGGTACGAGCATCGCCAGCAGATCTTCGGGGGCGGTCCGGGGCGATCGCAGGCCAGCTCGGCGGCCGAGGTCGACCACCTCAGCTTCGAAACCCCGGCACGCCTGACAGTTGCCAAGGTGCATCTCGAGGGCGGCGCCGGCAACGGGGTGCCGCTCGCCGTCCAGGCGAGCCGAGATAGCCTCCTGCGCCTCCTCGCACAGGGTGACCATACGTTTTCCGCGCCAGCGACCGGAGCTCACGACGAGGAGCCGAACTGGACCGGGACACGGATGACTTGGCCCTTGGCCCAGGCATTGGCGGCCAAGGCCAGAGACCACACGGTGAGCACCGTGCCACTAACGACCAGGAAATCGGGATCCGCGCCGCCAAAGGCGACCGTGGCCGTCCCTGCAGGAGGTGGTGGCAACTCGTGCCAACCGGTCGAGATCTCGGACACCATAAGCCTTTCCCGGCCCGACGGCGATTGGAGCAGGACGAAAACGCCAGTCCCGGCACTGGGCCCGGCGGAGGCCACATTCTCGCCCGCACCAAGGCGCAGCGCCGGCGACTTGCCCCACCGCCCGCTCCTAGCCGCCCAGGCTACGACCAGGCTGTTAGCGGTCCG
>JBEKNX010000375.1:0-4761 GCA_049522375.1 Acidimicrobiales bacterium
CCTGCTACGCTCGGGACCACAGATGGTGGTTGAGCCGGGCGCACCCCCCGTGGTGGCAGTCGTCGTGACCTGTAGGCCGGGAGCCTGGCTGGAGGAAGCGCTGAGGTCCCTGGCGGCACAGGACTACCCCGAGCTTTCGGTCCTCGTAGTGGCCGTCGGTGAAGACGACGACATCGCCAAACGGGTGGCCGCCTGCTTGCCTGAGGCGCACCTGGCCCGAGCGGCCGCCGGCGCCAGCTTCGCCCAGGCGGCCAACCAGGGCGTGGAAATGGTCAACGGAGCCGCGCACATCCTCGTTTGCCACGACGACGTCGCACTGGCCCCCGACGCCGTCCGCCTGCTCCTCGAAGAGGCGTACCGGAGCAACGCCGGCCTGACCTGCCCGAAGTTCGTCTTCTGGGAAGCGCCTGACCGGCTGCTGGCGGTTGGCATGGGAGCCGACCGGGTGGGTGTCGTGAACCCCTTGATCGAAGCGGGCGAACTCGACCAGGGCCAGCACGATGTGGCGCGTGAGGTCTTCGTCGCGCCCGCCGGGGCGGTCCTCGTGCGTACCGACCTGTGGCGGGCGTTGGGCGGCTTCAACCCGAGCACGGGCGAACCCGGTGAGGACCTCGACCTGTCATGGCGGGCCCACGTGGCAGGCGCCCGGGTGATCGTGGCCCCCCAGGCCCGCGTCCGTCATCTCGAAGCGGAGAAGAAGGGTTTGCGGGCCGGTCCCGCCCGGCCGCCCGAGCGCCTCCGGGCCGAGCGCGAGCGGCACCGGCTGCGCACCCTCTGGACGTGTTACGGATTTGCCGCGTTGCTGCTGATAGCGCCGGCGGTGGTGCTCTTCGCCCTGGTCGAGTGCACATGGGCTTTTCTGCACCGCCGCTCCCGGAGACAGGTGCTGGCGCCGCTGGTCGCCCTGTTCGGCTCCCTGCGCCGCCCCCGCGAACTGTGGCAGGGGCGCCGGCGCACCCAGAGCCTGCGGCGGGCGGGCGATTTCACGCTCTGGAAGTTGCAGACCCGGGGCAGTGCCCGCTTCCGGGCGATGCTCCGGCTGCGCCTGGAACGGGGCCACGAGCTGGCCTGGGTGGCAGCCAGAGCTTCGGCGGCCCCGGAAAATGGTTCCAGTTCGCCGACGGCCGCGGTCCTGGGCGCCCCGGCGACCTTGGCACCGGCCCCGCTCGGCCCGGCCCCGGCCGCTCCGCTCGGCCCGGCCCCGGCTGCTCCGCCCCTGGCCACACCCTCCCCACACGAGCCGGGGCGCGCCGGCAACTTGGCCATGCTCACCGCCGTCCGGCGCCCGGGCCCCCGTCTGGGCTGGAGAGCGACCGCCGCCACCTTCGCTGTTGTCGTCGTGTTGCTGGCCATCGGCTCACGCAACGTACTGACCCAGCCCTTGCCCCTTGTCGGCGAGCTGCCCTCTCTGAGCGGAGGCGTGGCCGGCTGGTGGCACAGCTGGTGGAACAGCGCCGGACCGGGGGGCTTGGCCAGCTCCTCATTTGCCCCGCCCGGTCTCTTGCTGATGGGCGTCGTCGGGCTCATCGCCCTGGGTTCGACCAATTTCGCCGTCCACATCCTGGTTTTCGGCCCCTTGCTGCTCGGCCCGTGGGGCGCTTATGCCCAGACGCGTCCATTTGGGTCGCAACGCGGGCGGTTGGCCGCCACCGTCCTGTACGCGGCCCTGCCCGTCCCCTTTAACGCTCTGGCGCAAGGGCACTGGGCCGGTCTGGTCGCCTATGGGGTCTCCCCGTGGCTCATCGGCATGCTTTGTCGCCTGGGAGGGCGGGCGCCGTACCCGTTCGTTCACTGGGACCGAGCCTGGCCCCGGCTGCTGGCCCTGGGCGCGGCGGTGGCGCTGGCCGCCTCGCTCGCCCCGGCCATCCTGCTCCTGGTGCCCGTGCTGGGCCTGTCGTTGCTGGCCGGTTCGCTGCTGGCCGGGCGGGGCAACGGGGGGCTCAGGTACCTGTTGGCCTCGTTCCTCGCCGCCGTCGTGGCCCTGGTGGCTCTGGCTCCCTGGTCTTTCGCCTCCCTGGGGTCGTGGGCGAGCGCCATAGGGACGCCCTCCGGCGGGGTGCACGCGTTGGGGCTGAGCCAGTTGTTGCGCCTCCAGACCGGGCCGTACGGGGCGGGCCCACTCGGCTGGGCTCTGGTCGTGGCGGCGGCCATCCCGTTGCTCATTGGGCGGTCCTGGCGCCTGGCACTTGCCGCCCGCCTCTGGGTGGTGGCATTTGCCTGCCTGGGACTGACCTGGGCCGGTTCGAGGGGGTGGTTCCCCGCCCCCCCGCTGGAGCTTCTCCTGGCTCCTGCCGGTGCCGCCGTGGTCCTGCTGGTGGCGCTAGGCGCCGCCTCGGTCGAAGTCGACGTGCCCGGTTACCGCTTCGGCTGGCGGCAAGCCGTCCCTGCCGTCGGAGCATTGGCGGTGGTGGCCGCCGCCCTCCCCTTGTTCTCATGGGTGGCCAACGGCCAGTGGGACCTGCCTGCGAGCGGGGCCGAAAGCGCCCTGGCCTTCCCGGCGAGCTCCCAGGCGGGGGATTACCGGACCTTGTGGCTGGGAAGTGCCGGCTCCCTGCCGCTGGCGGCGGAGGGATCCTTCGGCGGCGTGGCCTTTGCCACATCGCTCGACGGGCTCCCCACGGCGGCCCAGCTGTGGGCACCGGCTCCGTCGGCGATGAGCTCGTTGGTCGCCTCGGATCTCCGCTGGGCCGCGGACGGTGAGACGACAGCCCTGGGCCGTTTGCTCGCCCCCCTCGCTGTCCGCTACGTCGTCGTGCCGGCGGGCCCCGGCACCAGTCCGGCGCTGGGCGAGCTGGCGGCGGACCTGGGGCAGGAAGTCGACCTTGTCCCTGTGGGGACCGACCAGTCCTACGCTGTCTTCGTCAACGCCGCCTGGGCACCGCTTTTCTCGGTGCTGCCGGCCAGGGCCCACCTGCCGGCCGGTAACGACCTCTGGTCGGTGGCGTACGGCCTCCAGCGCCTCGACCTGAGCACGAGCAAGCCCTTGGCGGCCCCGGGTTCCGGGGGCCGGCCCCTGGCGGTGCCGGCGGCCCCTGTCCCGGCGGCCGCGGCGTCAGCGACCCCGGCCCGCCCTGTCGTGGTTTTCGGGGCCGTGCCGGCAGGCTCGTGGCAGCTGCGGGCCGGCGGACGTGAGGTGGCCGACCAGACCGTGCTCGGCTGGGCCAGCTCCTGGGCCCTGCCGCCGGGGGCCACGACCGTGACCATCTCCCCGGACAGCTCGCTCCGACAGCACCTGGTCGATCTGGCCATGCTGGTGTTATGGGCGCTGGCGCTGTGGGCGGCCCTGGCCCGCTTGCGGGCCAGGCTCGAGAGCCAGCTGACGTTGGTGAGCCTCGACGCCGGCCTGCCGGGAGCCGAGGTGGCAGAGGAGATCGACTGGTCGCATGCATTGGAGGGGCAGGGCCTTGGCTGAGGCCCGTCGCTTGCCCGTGGTGGCCTTCCTGGCCGGCGCGCTCGTCGTAGCCGGGGCCCTCGGGCGCCCGGCGGGGACTGCCGGCGGCACAGGTGTAGCGCCGGCCGGGCTAGCTCCCAGCGACGCCCCCGAAGTGGCGCTGTCGTCTTCGTGGTACTGCGCCGGGGGTAGCACCGCGGGCGGAGCCGCGCCCGGCGACCTCCTGGTGGACAACGCCGGTCCCGGGGCCGTAAAGGCGACCGTGAGGCTGGTTTCGGCCTCCGGCTCGGCCCGGCAACTGGACCTCTCGCTGGCGCCCGGGTCCTTTCAGGTCCTCCCCGAACGGCTCGCCACCACCGGAGGCCGGGCGGGGGCGTGGGTCGGTGCTCTGGTCACGCTCTATGGGGGCATGGCGAGCGTGAGCCAGGTGGTGAGCACGCCAGAGGGCTCGGTCAGCCAGCCGTGCGCGTCCAGTGCGTCTTCGCAGTGGTACTTCCCGGGCGGGGCGACGTTGCGTAACGCCTCCGACGACATCTCGCTGTTGAACCCGTACCCGGTCGGTGCTGTCGTCGACCTGTCGTTCACGACCGAACTGGGCCAGGAAGAACCGGACGCATTTCGCGGCGTGGTCGTCCCCGCCCGGGGCCTGACCGTCCTCGACCTCGCCAGCCACCTGCGCCGGCGCTCTCAAATCGCGGTCACGGTGACGACGCGGGCGGGAGGCATCGTCGCCTTCGAGACAGAGCTGGTGACAAAGCCCCCGGCCCGGGCCCCGCGCCTGGGCACCCCCGGCGCGCTGGATCCGGTGCTCCCGCAGGCCGGGCCGGGCTTGACCCTGGGCGCGGGGCAGACTTCAACGTCGTGGTGGTGGCCCGAGGGGGCGGACGGGCCCGGCTTTACCGAGAGGTACGTGGTCTACAACCCCGGCGGCAACACGGCGCAGCTGACCCTGAGCCTGGTGGCGGCGGGCAGCGGAGCTGGGCTGGGGAGCTCCCAGCAGCTGACCGTGGGCCCGTACGGCACGTCGGTAGTGACCGTCAACGGCCAGCCGTGGGCCCTACCCGGGATCGCTTACGCCGTGCACCTGCAGGGCACCAACGGAGTGCCCGTGGTGGCCGCACGCTCAGTAACGGCGGGTTCGCCTTCGCTCTACCGCGGCGTCGGGTCCCTGCTCGGCGAGGCCGTGCCGGCCGACCAGTGGCTGGTGGCGCCCAATGCCCAGGTCCTCGAGCCCCGTATCTGGCTGGAGGTCCTCGATCCCGGGAGCAGGCCGGCCGTGGTGTCGGTCGAGTCCGTCTCGGCCGGCAAACGCCAGCCCCTTGCCGGGTTGGCGAGCCTGGTGGTGGCGCCGGGCCAGCACGACGAGGAAC
>JBEKNX010000376.1:0-4760 GCA_049522375.1 Acidimicrobiales bacterium
CGCCTCGGCCAGCATCCCGGCGAGTTCGGCCACTTCAGGGCCCAGGTGCTCGGCAACGTGCTCCTTCAGCCACGAAGCGAGGGCGGGGCTGAAGCCAGAGGTGGATATCGCCACGTTGACCGGGCCCTGGCGGGCGATGGCCGGGAGGATAAAGGAGCAGGAGGCGGGGTCGTCGGCGGAGTTGACCCAAACTCCCGCCATCTCGCCATCCTCGAAGACGGCCCGGTTCACGGCGGCGTCGCCGGTGGCCGCCACGGCCAGCCGGTACCCAGCCACTTCTCCCCGCCGGTAGGGGCGTTCTTCCAGGCTTTCCAGCCCGGTCAGGTCGCGTACGGGCGCGAGCACCTCCTTCGCCACCACGTGGACGCTGGCTCCCGCCTCGAGAAGTCCCAGTGCCTTGCGCCGGGCGATGTGGCCCCCGCCCACGACCAGACAGCGGCGGCCGTTGAGGACCAGGGCCACCGGGTAGACGGACGTCTCTACGGGCAAGATAGGGGCCCCGCGGGCTCAGTCGACGGCCGTGGTCTGCGCCTTGCCGGCGACTTCGCCTCTCTGGCCCGAGCGCACATGCTCGTAGTACCCGAGGATCTGCAGTTCCACGGCGAGGTCGACCTTGCGCAGGTAGACGTGAGGCGGCACGTTGAGCACGGCGGGGGCGAAGTTGAGCACGGACGTGATCCCGGCTTCGACCAGCTTGTCCAGGACGTCCTGAGCGACCGGCGCCGGGGTGGTGATCAACCCCATCGTGATGCGCTTCTGGCGCACGACGCGCACCAGTTCCGAAAAGGCGTATACCTCGGCGTTCCCCAGCCGTGCCCCCACCTTGGAGGGGTCCGTGTCGAAGGCGGCTACGACTTGAAAACCGCGCTGGGCGAAGCCGCGGTAATGACCGAGGGCCTGGCCCAGGTTGCCGGCCCCGACCAGAGCGACGTTGTACTCCCGGTTGAGGCCGAGCTGGCGGTTGATCTGCTGGCGCAACAGCTCGGTGTTGTAACCGACGCCCCTGGTCCCGTACGAGCCCATATAGGAAAGGTCCTTGCGCACCTGGGGAGCGTTGACACCGGCACGGCAGGCCAGTTCTTCCGACGAGATGGTGACCATGCGGTCGTCGTTGGCGTCCACCAGGGCCTGCAGGTACAACGGAAGGCGTTTGACGGTCGCTTCCGGCAAGGACCGGGAGGCAGGAGGAGCCGTGGCGGCGGCCGGCCCGGGGGCTACTGGCACGGCACAATGGTACGACGCGGGGAGCCCAAGCGGCACCGGAGCAGCTGGCGGTGGGGCCGCGGCCACATGCGGAGCCGTGGGGCGGTGTTCGTTTTTCGATTTTTGTCCGCTTAAGCTGACGCCCGGCCGACGCGGCCAGAAGCGATGTCGCTCGCCGGCGGAAGCCTGTCCCACACGTAGGTGATGTAGATTTCGTGGCTTTGCCTCGGGGCCTGACCGAGGAGCCACTCGACCCAGGCCACGAGCTGGGCCTGGTCCTGGTTGCTCCACAGCGGCTGGGCCGGGGACTGGGGAGCGACCACGATCTCTTTGATGTCGAGCGCACGGATTTCCTGCGCCGCCTCCCGCCGCGCCGCCGCTGTTACGGGCGGCTTGGGCATGGACGGGCCACCGGCCCTGAACAAGATGCCGTGCTCCTGGCCCTTGGTGCGGCTGGTCCCGGTCATACCCGTGGCACTGGGCATGGCGAAGCAGAACTTGGACTCCGCCTGCCAGCGCAGGTCCAGCTCGTTCACGACGGGGAGCACGATGGCCACGGGAGGATGGGCGAGCGAACGTCCCGACGAAGACGGGGGACATGAGAACCCGGTATAGAAGGCGGAGAAAAGGGGGCTGGCGGAGGCGGCGTAATGGACGGTGGGGACAATGGCCACCAACCCCGCCCCGGCCAAGATCCAGCCCCCGGCCAGCGCCGGGCGCCGTAGGCGCTTGAGCTCGTCCAGGCCCAGGGCCACGAGCAGGCCCACGCCGAGAGTCATTGTCGACGCGAAGCGGTCGGGCAGGAGGTTGCGCAGGAGGGGCAACTTTTGGAGCAAGAAGTCGGGCAGGTAGAGGTGGGTGATGTGGCCCAGGACGTGGACGGTCGGGCCCATAGACAGCAGTGCTGCCCCTGCCGCCACCGCCAGCGCCACCCAGGTGACCGGGCGGTGGCGGGCCAGGACCAGGGCCAGGACGACGAAGAGCACCAGAGGGATGCCTATATAAGCGCCGTGCTCGGACCCGTTGCCGGTGAAATGACGACCGACGCGCAGTGCCGCCGCCGGCGCTAACTGGGTGCTCCTGGTGGGGACGACGAAGTTCAACAAGTCGCTCACGTACCGGTTGGCCGGGTGAGCGTTTTGGACCCTGTACGGGCCGAGGTACTGGACAGCCAGGAACGGGGCGGCCAGTACCACGAACACCCCGGCGGCCACGACCAGGGCCCGCACCGCATAGGCAAGGTGCCTCCCTAGCTCCCGGCGGCCGATGGCGCAAAGAGCCGCCACCGCGATGGCCGCCGTCACCGCCTCCATGGCCAGCACCTCCTCTCCGGTCAGGAGCTGGGCCCACGCCAGCAGGCCCAGGAGCAGCCCGTCCAACCAGGGCCGGCCGGACTGCACCACCAGGAGACGGTCGAGAAGGACAAGCATCAAGGGCGCGCTCATGATCAGGGTCTGGGACAGGTGGCCGACAGACTGCGAGACGATGTAAGGGGAAAACCCGAACACCAGAGCACCCCCCAGGGCGGGAACGGGGCCCGTCCAGCGACGGAACGCCACATAGGCAAAAGTGGTGCAGAGCACTGGTGCCGCGGTGACCAGGACGTTGTAGGAGAAGGCGGCCCCGAACACCACCGTCACCGGCGACATCACAAAGCCGGGCAGGAGCACGGAGGTGTTCCACATGAGGTTGGCCCCGGCGGGGAAGTCGACGTAGTGACTGACGAGCGGGTCGAGACCGTGGCCGATGGCGAACGGGGCCCAGGAAAGGAACCAGGAGTACTCGTCGGCGTCCCCGGCACTGCCTACCAGTGTGCTGGAGGGCCATGCCCACGCCTGGTGGAACAACGCAATGCTCAAGCCGAGGCCGAGGACGAAGACGGCTGCGACCTCCCAGCGCGCCGGCCGGCCACGGAGCGGGTACCGGCGCACGTGCCGGGCGTTCAAGCGGCGTCCTCGGCTACGGGAGCGGCCGGGCTCAACCTGCCGGGCTCGGCCCGGGCGACCCCAGCTCACGGCTGCGCTGGACGGCGGCGGCGACGGCTTCGATGAACGCCGATCGCACTCCCCGGGCTTCCAACTGGCGGATCCCGGCGGCCGTGGTGCCCGCCGGGGACGTGACGGCGGCCCGCAGGGCCTCGGCGCTCTCACCTGTTTCGGTCAGTAGCCGGGCCGAGCCGAGGAGGGTGTGCATGACAAGCTCAGCGGCGACAGAGCGGGACAAGCCCGACATGACCCCCGCCTCGGTCATCGCCTCTGCGACCAGGAACACGTACGCCGGCCCGGAGCCGGACAAGCCGGTGACGGCATCGAGCAAGCGTTCGGGCACCTCGACGACGGTCCCAACCGACCTCAGGATGCCGGTCGCCCACTCAAGGTCGGCAGGCCCGGCCGAGGGCCCTCCGGCGATGGCCGTGGCCCCCGCCCGGACGAGGGCGGCCATGTTGGGCATCGCCCGAACCACCGCGCAGCCTTCGGGGCACCAGGACTGGAGATCCTTCAGCGTTACCCCGGCGGCGATCGACAACAGCCGGCGCACGCCCGCTTCCCCTAGCCGGCGGCAGACGGCCTGGACGTCGCCGGGCTTGACGGCAAGGATGGCGCTGTGAGCTGGGGGTAGCCGTCCGTCGAGAAGGTGGAGCCCGGGATAGCGACCAGCCAGGCCGGTAGGGGCACCGAGCTCGGCCCGGCGGCCGGGCGAGATCTCGGTGATGGCGACCTGGACCGGCTGAGCCCAGCCGGAACTCAGGAGCCCGTCGACGAGCGCCTCTCCCATCTTCCCGCCCCCGACGACCAGCAGATCTCGCTCTTCGGCCATAGCGAAAACCATAGAGGGCGCGAGCCGCAGCCCGCGAGGCCCGGAACTTCGCACTTCCCCGAACGAAATGGCGGGTGACCCACGGGCTGTGGCATTGCCAATCGTAGCCGAGGCTCGGGCCGTGAAGGCCGGCGCTAGGGCTGCCTCAGCGCAGGAGTGCGTCGACGTTGGCCTCGCCGCTGCGGTAGCGCCTGACCAGCTCTTCCTGCAAGCGGTCTTGTATGTCGTGCAGCGCCCGGCGGTCGGCAGAGACGTCACGTTCGAGGTCGGAGAGGGCGTCGAGCCGCTCGCTCAGCTCCGTGGCGCTCAAGGCCGGCAGCGACCCGAGCTGGTCCGACGGCAGCAACTGTTCGACCCGGGCGGCCAGGCGCAGCTGCATGCTCTGGGTGGGTGCGAAGAACGTGGGCAAGCGCCCGGCGCCCTCCCCCCGGCTGTGCTCGGAAAGGATCTGAGGCAGCAGTTCGACCAGAGCTTCAGGACCGGGGTCGGCCAGCCCGAGATGGCGCCGTTCGGACTCGGCCAGGATGAGGTCGATACAGGCCTGGGCCAGCCGCCGGAGGTACGACAGCTCGGTCTCCAGCTCGGCGCAGGCATCACGCTTGGCCCGCAGGCCCCTCAGGGACAAGCGCTCGAGGCCCACGAGGTAATCGGGGCTCAGAGCATCGGTGAGATCGAACTCGGCCATCGATCGAGGGTACCGCAGCTCAGCCCCCGGACACAGGAGGCATCAGGGCCACCTC
>JBEKNX010000377.1:0-4747 GCA_049522375.1 Acidimicrobiales bacterium
CGCCCAGCGACCTATCCGCCGAACGGCCACTCAGCGTGGTGGGTTTCATTCACCCGACTGAGCGTCACGGGTGCCGAGCGCCGACTCGGGGCGTCAGGCCCAACTGGACGCTGTGCGCCTTGTCGCGGATGTTCTGTGCGCGTGCCGGCGGGGCGGGTGCCGGATCTCATGAAGCCCGCTCAGCGGCATGGCGGACCAGCTGCACCGTGCCGTTCCTCGGGCAATATGGGACGCGGTGCCCCATCGAGTCTCACAGAGCCAGGCGCAGGAGTTCCTGATCGGCAAGTCCGGTACCGTCGAGGAGCTGCGACCCCTCGAAGGGGGCTTCTGGTCTTCCGCCTACTCCTTCTGCCACGCTGGCCGTGAGCTTGTCCTCCGCTTCGGGGCCAGGAAGGACTGGTTCGAGGCCGACAAGGCGGCTATGGCCTTCGCCTCGCCGGAGCTACCCGTGCCCGAGGTAATCGAAATCGGCGACGCCTTCGACGGCGCGTACGCCATCTCAGTCCGCCATTACGGCATCAACCTCGAAGATGTCCGCCCTGACCAGTCAGACGCTACAGGCCCAATGTTGGCGTCACTGCTAGCAGCGTTGTTCAAGGTGCCGAAAAGCCCGGACCTGCCGGTTGGCTGGCACTGGAAACCCCGGCGTAGCGACCTCACCTGGCGCGGCTGGCTCTCGGAGCGGCTCGTCGAAGACCGGCACCAGGGGGTCCCTGGCTGGGAAGCCCTCGCCGCGCAAAGCGAGGTCGACCCCGTCTACCGGGCCAGCGAAGCACGCGTCCGCGACCTGATCGAAGCCTGCCCCGAGCGGCGCGACCTGGTCCACGGGGACCTCCTCCACGCCAACGTGCTGGTTGCCGAAGACGCCAGCCGTCCGAACGCCGTCTTTTCCTGGAAGTGCTCGCTTCGCGGTGACTTCCTGTTCGACACGGCATGGTGCACCTTCTGCTCTGCCATCTGGTACCCGGGGATCGCAGCCGCCGACCCATGGGACTGCGTCCGCCGGGACCCCTCGGTCCGAGACGAAGCCGACGCCTGGGTCGACGCTTCTGAGCGGCACCACTGCTACGAGCTGCACATCGGGCTCACGGCCTCGGCCAGGAACGCTTGGGTGGGCGATCCCGAAGTAGGACGGCAGATCGCCACCTACCTGGCCGTGGTCCTCGAACGAGGACCGTTGCCAGTTGCTACATAACACCTCGTCCGGGTGGTCAGCGAGCAGGTCGCCGACAAGGACTGCGCCACGCCGATCGACGACTCGGCTCGCCTTCCCCATGGTGGACTCGACCCGGTTCGCGCACAGATCGGCGTCGGATGCACGTTGTTGTCCCCGGGCCGGGGGTGGGCCTGACAGGATGGCGGACGTGGGCGTCGTGGCCGTCAGGTACTCCGAGGGGTTCGACCGCTACGAGCGGCTCGGTGGCACCGACATCTGGCCCGAGTACAACCTGCACGGCCATGTGCTCAACCTGTACTGGGACCGCCTCTACGAGGTGTTCCCCGAGTACCAGTTCGTCCTCTACGACCAAGAGGCCGACGAGGTGCTGGCCGAGGGCCACACCGTCCGGTCGTCTGGGACGGTACGACCGCGGGCCTTGGCCCCGGTATCGACGCCAGCATCCAGGCCGGCTTCGAGCTGCAGGCCGCCAGCGGGAGCCCGTCGGCGCTGTGCGCCCTGGCGGCGGCATCTGAACATCCTTTCCGGGCGCTGAGTGCCCATGGTGGATGTCCGTCAAACCGGGTCAACCCCAATTGGGATTGCGTTCGTGGCACACAGTCGGCACAGTGACGAAAGCCCCCCGCCCCCAGGGGAATCCGGCTCGGGCTCGTGGATAATGGGACTTCTCTGGAGCGCCATAAAGAATGGCCTCGATGTTGCTTCCTTGTCGCTTGGCGGTCCTCGAGGACATGTTCGAATGTTGGAGGGCGACTGCCGGCGACAACCACGCCCTCGCCACCGTCGAGCGTCTCATCGGCGACTACGTCGCGAACGTCCGTCTCGGAGCAGCCGCTTGAAACTTGTCACAAGATCCAGAAGCCTGTACACCAAGAAGGCCTAGCAGCTGAGTAGGCTGAACTGACATGACGCACGTCCTGAAAGCAGCATCTTCGGCTGCGACGGCGCAGGCCGACAATTCTGTCGCCACGGTGGTGCGGAGTGTGATCGATGACATCAGGGACCGGGGAGACGAGGCAGTGCGCGAGTACTCCCGACGTTTCGATAACTGGGACCCGGAGGACTTCCTCCTGAGTGCTGCGCAAATTGATGGTTTGGTCCGGGGCCTGCCGTCGACTGTGATCGAAGACATCGTCTTGGTCCAGCAAAATGTCCGCGAGTTCGCCATGCGCCAGAGAGAATCGATCGTCGATTTCGAGACCGAGGTTCAGCCCGGTGTGCACTTGGGGCAGCGGAACATCCCGCTGGAACGCGCCGGCGCCTACGTCCCCGGCGGACGGTACCCGCTGGTGGCCTCGGCACACATGACGATCGTGACAGCGAAGGTCGCCGGCGTGGACCACGTCAGTGCGTGCACGCCTCCGATCAAAGGTGAGGTCCCCGCTGTGACGGTCGCAGCGATGCACCTAGCTGGCGCAGACGAAATCCGTCTCTTGGGCGGCGTTCAGGCGGTGACGGCTTTGGCGTTGGGTACGGAAACCATCACAAAGGTTGATCTCGTCGCCGGTCCCGGAAATGCTTATGTCGCGGAGGCCAAACGCCAATTGTTCGGCGAGGTCGGGATTGACCTGTTCGCGGGGCCCACGGAGATCCTCGTGGTAGCCGATGATTCCGCCGACCCGTTCTTGGTTGCGGTCGACCTTCTAAGCCAGGCGGAACATGGACCGGACTCTCCGGCCGTCCTCATCTCGACATCGACCGAAGTAGCCCGCAGGGCTATGTCCTGGGTCGATGACTTGCTGCCCGGTATGCCGACACGGGACTATGCCGAGCCTGCATGGCGCAACTACGGTCAAGTCGTGGTTGTCGACGGCGATGTGGACGAGGCCTATCGGTTTGCAGACACCTACGCTGCCGAGCACGTAGAGATCCTGACAGCGGAACCGAGGCGAGCTCTACAGGTCATGCGGAATTACGGAGCGCTGTTCCTTGGCGCTGGCACGTGCGTCTCTTTCGGAGATAAGGTGATCGGTACCAACCATACCCTTCCGACGCGTGGGGCAGCCCGGTATACGGGTGGTCTGTGGGTCGGCAAATACCTAAAGACGGTTACCTATCAGGAGGTGACGGACCCGCGAGCGAGCGCTGAGCTCGGCGTATTGTGCGGGCGCGCCTCAAGGGTGGAGACTTTCGAGGGTCATGCTCGCAGCGGTGACGTCCGCGCTGCAGCCCTTACCGGTGACCCGCTTCCTTGGCTACCCTCAGTGCTCCCAGCTGACGAATGAGCCAAGTGGGATCACCGGACCCGCAGCAATATCTTGTGTTTTATGGCATTTCGACGTGACGTACCTGGTCGAAGACGAAACTATCGAGCTCGTCGGCCCGGACCCGGCCCCCGTCGCATCGCCGGTCGGCTCCCCCGGCGCACCAGGGGTCGCGGTGGGGACAGACGTGGAAGCGGGTCGTCGCCTGGGCCCTGTCCAGAGGTCTCCGGGAGCCGCCGCCTCGAAATGACCGAAGGCTTGAGGGCCGGAGCCGTCAGGGCGGGTGTTGAGGCCGAGCCTGGCGAAATGGCGTTGCAGCGTGCGCGCTGCCGGCCCTGCACCCTCGGTGGTGCTGGGCTTCCCCCGCTGGACCGAACACCGCTTTATGCTGCTTCTTGGTTGTCCCAGGACTCCTCGAACTCCTGGGGTGATGCGTACCCGAGAGAGCTGTGGAGCCGTTCATTATTATACCACAAGACCCACTCGAATATTGGCAGCCTCGCATCTTCCTTTGTGGCAACATAGGAGTCGTCGACGAGTTCTCGCTTTAGTGATGACCAAAAGCTCTCAGCCATTGGTAGTCAGGGTCGCGGTGCCATTGCTGGCCCGGTTCCCCATCCCCCTTTCAATCCGTACGTGCCGTTTTCCGGCATACGGCTTACCGACGGTCTTCTTGACATGGTTACGCTGCCTTTGGGTAACGGATAGTGCCCATCAACTTGTACAGGCCCTGGTCGTGGAACCAGTCGCCGGTCCAAAGAAACGAACTTGTTGGCCGCGTTGCCGGTGCGGAAGTAGTTGCCCCATCCCCTAAGGAACAGGTTAAGCCGCTCGATCACGGCTTTCAGCTCCATCCCCACCTGGCTCCGGCCGGTTAGGGCCTTGACCCTGGCCCGGGCACGCTTCATGGACCGCAGCGAGGGCCAGCGGTGCAGGTAGTAGCGCACAATGCGGCGCTGCTCTCACAGCTTGCCGGACATGCGGGCATGGAAATGGCACCCGAGGAAGTCAAAGCCGGCCCTGCCACCCCGGAGGTCGACCACACGGGTCTTGTCCGGGTGCAGGCTAAGGCCGAGGTCGCCCAGGATGGCGGTTGCCCGTCTGTGGGCCTCCTCAGCCTGTGCCTGGGAACTGCACAACACCACGTAGTCGTCGGCGTAGCGCACCAACTCCCCGGTGCCGTGCTCAGCCCAGGCCCGGTCGAAGGCGTGCAGGTAGATGTTGGCGAGGAGGGGCGAGATGACCCCTCCATATGAGCAGCGTTGGGTTATGCGCAGCGTTGGCGTGTAGTGCCCGCTGGGTGCGGGGTCGACGGCGGAGCGCTGCGCATAACGGGGTGTCAACGGCGCGTGGGTTAGAGGTTGGC
>JBEKNX010000378.1:0-4739 GCA_049522375.1 Acidimicrobiales bacterium
CCCGGAGCTTCCCCCGCCGCCCGGCGGGAGAAACCGCCGTAAGAAACGAACTGGCCGAAAGCCCAGCCACACATCAAAGCGAGCGGCACGGTCCACCACGAAAGCCAGGAACGCAAGGCAATGGCGCTGCCGGCGAACATCAATGTCGGCGTGGCGAACACGATCCCCCGGCCAAGGTCGGCGAGGCCACCCGGCCGCGTTTTCCTCCGGTCCGTGGCCGGGGCCGCCCGGAAATCGCTCGTACGGTAAAGGTGCTGCGCCAAACCGAAAACGTCGTTGTACCCAAAGCGCTTTTTGACGACTGCGTTGCTCAGCCCGCAGGTCTCCAAACAGGCAGCTATTTCCAGCGGGTCGACGGCGGCGGTGACCACCTCGACCAGCAGAGGCGGAGCGTCGTGGGCTAGAGCCGCCAAGCGAACGTGGGTACCGGGGCCGGGCAACGCCACCTCGGAGCTGGCCGGCGCCACCTCGGGCACCACCTGATCAATGACGGTCATGCCACTACCTCATGCTCGGGAAGTGCCACCATGCGTCCCCCCACCAGCTGGACCGGGGAAGCCAAGCCTGGAAGTTCTCCTTCTTCGTCCAGGAGAGCGATGACCTTGCTGCCGGGGCCCAACTCTTCGTACAGGCCTCGGTACATCGCAAAGCACCGTTCGGCGTCAAACAGCTGGACCGCCCGGTCCCGGGCGTTCCGAGCCAGCGCCCGCCTCAGCGGTTGGTCTGTCAACAGGCGGGTGCAGGCGGCGGCCACCGCTGAAGGGTCCCGCGGTGGCACCAAGAACCCGGCGTTGCCCACGCCTTCGGCCACGCCGCCCACGTCGGTGGCTACCACCGGGCGGCCGGAAGCCATGGCCTCGAGCACCACATAGGGCAGGCCCTCGGAAATACTGGTCAGGACCAGGACGTGGCCGGCGTGGTAGGCGGCAACCGTCGGGCTTATGGGGCCTTCAAATGTGGCCGAACCATCCCCTAGGCCCAGCTGACCGGCCAGGGCGAGGCACCGGTCAAAGTAGTCTTCGCCTCCCTCAGGCGTGGGACCGAAGATCCGCAGCCGGCAACCGGGGACCGCGGCCCTGACTTGGGCGAACGCCCGCAACAGGGTCTCGACGTCCTTCAACGGGTCGATGCGCCCGACGAACACGAGCGTCGGGACGGCCGGCTCGGAGGCGGCAACGGGAAAAGACCTCAGGTTAATGCCATTGCTCACGGGACGTATCCGCTCCGGAGATGTCCCGTTGGCCAGTTCCCACAGACGGTTGTACCTGCACACGGGAGCAACGATGTCGGCGCTGGCGTAAGCAGCTTCGACGAGGAGCCTGAAAAAACGCAGGATTATGGCTCGGGCTGGTTGGCTGAGGCTTCCGGGGAGGTAGGACAGGTAACGCTCCCGCAGGTACACGCCGTGCTCGGTCATCAAAAATGGCGTGCCCCAGGTCCATTTTGCCGCCAGCGCCGGGAGCGTCCCCAGACCGTTGGCCGTGGTATGGCACAAATCTGTGCGAGGAGGTGGGAAGGCCAGAGGACGGAGGAAATGCTCCAACTGGACGAGCACCTCGACGGCGTCGCCAACGCTGAGCCGGGCCGAGCGCCGGTCGGCAGTGCGCTCGTTGCCCCGCGGGGCCGCGGCCATCATCAGGCCCACCGCATCGTCGCTCGACATGGCGGCGCGGAGCTCCCCCGCCCGCGCCAGCGAACCCAGTTCCCGTAAGGATACGGCGAAGCCCTCACCGTTGTTCTCGACAGCGAGGCTGTGCAGGAAGAACTCGAGTACAGGGGCAAAGCGTTTCCGCAGTGCAGGGCTCGCCCGGTGCCGGGGCGCCCGGCCCCACAGGGGGACGGTGCTGAGCCGGGCGACGTTGCCGGGTAGCTCCCAGATATTTCTCTCTGTACCGGTGCTGCTAATGGCGAGAAGCTCGAAACTATGTTCAGTCATTTCTCGCAATAACTGGTCGCACCAGACGCTTACCCCGCCTAAATTGTGGGGGTACGTACCCTCCGTAATAAGCGTTATTTTCATCGCCCCGTGCGCCCGGTCATAGGCCCACGGGGCCGGTCGGTCATCCCGATGACTGACAGTGTGATAAGGCCGCCACGGCCGGCGCGGTGACTAATGGTGCCCGTACAAAGTGAAGTTCTCGTGGCGCGCACGTCCTGGCGCCCAACAGTCGCTGGCGGAAACATCGGCAGGTATCATTCCCCTGAACTGCGTTGCTTTTTCGCAACGGCCTGGCCCGGACGGTAGCAGTGCTGCTGGAGACCCGGGTCACGGACGACACGGTTTTCCGTCGCGGACACCGGGCTGTACCGGCACGACTCCGTTGAGCGTCGGAGACGGTTCCTAGGTGTCATAAGTGCGAAAGGTAAACCTGGGTTTCCCTATGAGGGTTACCTGACCCTAAACGTTTACTGTTTTTCATAAACCGGCGGTCTCGGTGAAAGTCTCACCACGCAAAGAGACCACTGATGTTCGTTTGGCTGACCCCCTCGGGACAGCGCTGAGCTCTTTGGGCCGTCCCCAGAAGCATTTGAGGGCCGTCCCCTATGGACTCGCGGCCGGCGCGGCCACACCCGGGGCATATGGACCTTACAAACCAGGGGCCCTCCCCGACGACCCATCCCCTGCCAATCCCCTGGAGGTGCCGTATGACAAACCCCGGATGATCAGGCCGGATGATCAGGACAGGTTTCCCGGGCCCAGGCGAGCCCTGACGTCGGCCGCCACGGCGCCCTTCTCGAGGACGAACAAGGGGTTGAGGTCCATCTCGACGATCTCCGGGTAATCGTCGGCGAGAGCCGAGACGGCGCGAAGCACCTCGCAGAGCGCCTCGAGATCGAGGGAAGGCCCCCCGCGGTAACCGGTCAGCAACCGGTACGAGGCCAGCGACTGGACCATGTCCGCCACGTCGTCATCAGTGAGCGGCGCAACACGGACGGCGACATCACTGAGCACCTCGACCAGCCGGCCGCCGAGACCAACGACGACCAAGGGTCCGAGCAGGGGGTCGCGGTTGAAACCGACGATCATCTCCTGGCCTGCGTCGACCTGCTCCTGCACGAGGAGCTCGTCGGCCAGTTCGGCCATTCCGGCAGATCGCAGGTCGGCGCGTATGGCCCGTACCGCCTGTGCGGCCGCGGCCGGTGTCGTCACCCCCAGCCTGACACCGCCCACGTCGCTCTTGTGGATGGCGGCGGCAACCTTGAGGACGACCGGGCACCCGAGCTCAGCCAGGGCCGCCTCGGCTTCGCCCGGAGTGCGCACGTGAACGGAGCGGGGTACGGCGATACCGTACGCCCCCAGCAGAGCCTCAGCGTCCGCCGTCGCCAGCCAGCCATCGCGGGCACGTTCACGGGCCTGGACCAGGAACGGCCGGGGCAGGGGACCATGGGTGTCGCGTCCTACCGTGACGTCGTGCGATCGAGCCCGCCTCTCGTACCAAGCGACGCTGCGACCCAGCGCCCGGGCCGCGTTCTCCGGGAACACGAACGACGGGATGCCCGCCTCGCGCAACACCGCCGGTGGGCCGGCGCAGTTCAGGAACACCGCCAACAGGGGCACATCGGGGGCGAGGTCGCCACGGGCGGCGACGAGCTCGCTGGCTACGTCCGAGGGGGTAGCCAGAACGGGCGTGTTGAACACCACGATCAGGGCGTCGACGTCGGGCGAGGGCCCCAGGGCTCGCACCACGTCGCCGTAGTGCCGGGCGGTGGCGCTAGCGATCATGTCGACGGGGTTGGCGACGCTCGCCTCCGACGGGAGCAGGGACCGCAGGGTGGCCATTGTGGCCTCACCGAGTTCCGGCACGAGCAGCCCGCTGGTCTCGCAGGCGTCCGCGGCGATCACGCCGGAGCCACCTCCGTTTGTCACGATGGCCACGCGGCGTCCCCGGAAACTCCGCTGCGAGCTCAGGACCGTGGCGAGATCGAGCACTTCCTCGATGGACCCGGCGCGTATGACGCCCGCCTGGTGGAGAAAGGCGTCGACGGCCACGTCGCCGGACGACAAAGCCGCGGTGTGCGACGCTGCCCCCCGTCGGCCGGCCGCGGTACGGCCCGCCTTCAACACCACGACGGGCATCCTTGCGCCGACCTGCCTCGCCACCCGGATGAACCGCCGGGGGTCGGGGATCGATTCGAGGTAAAGCAGGACAAGGTCGGTACCCGCGTCCTCGGCCCAGTACAAAAGCAGGTCGGCCACCCCGACGTCTATGGTGTTGCCGACCGACACGAACCCGTCGAGCCCGAGGCCACGGGCCTCCATCGCCTCCAGTACCGCCAGCCCGAAGGCCCCCGACTGGCTGAGCATGGACGCGTTCCCAGCGTGGGGGACTGTCCGGCCGAAGGTCGCGTTGAACCGCAAACTGCCCGAACCGCTCAATATCCCCGTGCAGTTAGGGCCGACCAATCTCACACCGCGGTCGGCGGCCTCCAGCGCGAGCCCGGCCTGGAGCTCGGCCCCAGCCGTGCCAGTTTCCGCAAAACCAGCCGATATGACGCAGACAGCCTTGATGCCGAGCTCGCCAGCCTCAGCGACCACGCCGGCGACGAAGCGGGCGGGCACGCAGACAACGACGAGATCGGGGACGACAGGGCACGAGGCTAGATCGGGGTACGCAGCGATGCCCTGGACAAGGGGATGGTTCTTGTTCACGGGCAGCAGCGTCCCGGAAAAATGGCTGTCGACCAGGTTGGCGAAGAGCATCCCCGAGAGGGTGCCCGGATCGCTGCTGGCCCCGACT
>JBEKNX010000379.1:0-4722 GCA_049522375.1 Acidimicrobiales bacterium
TTCCAGATCGGCTTTGTCGCCTCGGTGCTTTTCGGTTTAGTCGCTTTCGACCTGCTCGACCGCCCGGCCGGGGATCCCGCCCCGGGGCGCACGACCGGGCGTGCCGCGCTCGGGAGCGGTGGACGGCGGGACACCCTCGCCTCCCTGGCGCTGCTCGCCAGCCTCATGTGCTCGACCGTGGGCGACGCCATGGTCATCGGCGCCGCCGTGCTCCTGCTCGCCCGCCGCTCCCGGAGGGGCGCTCTCGGCGTGCTGGCCCTGCCCGTGGCGAGTTACGCGGTGTGGTTCGCCTTCCTCGGCCGCCCCGGCGTGAGCGCGCCCGGCGACCATTTCGCCTTGACGACTTTTACGACCCTCCCGAGTTACGTCTGGTTCGGGCTGTACTCGTCTCTTGACCAGGCTTTCAACCTCGCCGGCGCCGGAGCCGCCCTCCTGGTGGGCCTGACAGCCTGGGTGCTCTGGCACACGCGCGCCCTGTGGCGCCAGTGCCCTTCGTTGCCGGGGCTCGGCGTGGCGGCGGCCATGTTCTTCGTCCTGGTCGGCCTGGGCCGGGACACGACGGCGGGCGCATCCACGGTCGTGACCCGCTACGTCTATGTCGCGGTAGCCATCCTCCTGCCCGTAATAGCCAAGGTGCTGAGTTCCGTCGCCACCTGGCCGGCGGCGCGTTGGGCCGTGGTCGCCCTCCTGGCTATTACCGCCCTGGGCAACGTCGGCCAAGCCGAGGCGTACGTGCCCGGCCACGCCGCCGTGACGTCGAGCCTGAAAGCTCAGCTCGTGGCCACGGCGCACCTGCTGGCTTCGGGCGTGCAGGACGTGTCCGGGCCCGGCGCTTCGCCGATCGGCCTCTACCCGGACCTTTCGGTGGCCAGCATCGAGCACCTGCAGCGCTCGGGCCTGCTCCCGCGTACCGCTCCTGGCCCGGCCGACCTCGCCAATGCTCGTGCGCTCCTCGCCCTGGGCACCTGGAACGGCTCGAAGACGGCGCTATTGCCCCAGGCGCCTTTCTCCGGCCGCTTCGGCTTCGTCAGGGCCGTCGACGCCGCCACCTCGGTGCAGGCCAACGGTTGCCTGAACTTTGGCCCGGAGACGATCAGCCCTCCCATGCAGGTGTGGCTGCGGGTGCCGCCCGGCCAGGAGCCGGCGTCCGTGAGGCTGAGCACGGCACCGGCGTCGCCCGGCGTGGCCAACTACGTGGCGGCATTACTTGTGCCGCCCGCCGGCCCGACGTCGACCAGCCCCGTCCAGTTGCTCGTACCGGCCGACGGTACGGGCTACCTGAGCGATAACAAACCCGGGTCCGAAGTGGTCGTCCTCTGGGACGTGGGCGCACCTCTGCAGCTGTGCGGCCTTTCAGCCGGTCCCGGCGGGAGATAGCGCGGCGCCCGTCGCCGGTCTCGGCGCCGCGCCCCACGGGTGGCCGGGCGGGCGGGGCCGTCTGGCAGACTTCGTCCATGCGCACAGCCAAACTTCTGGCATCGGCCGCCCTCACGGCCCTGGCCGGGCTGACGGCGGTCTCCGGGGCGTCCGCCGCCTCCGTGGCGGCACCAGCACCGGCGCCGGCCCCGAAGCCTCCAGTCATTACTGAGCAGTTCAACCCTCCCCTTGCCTGCAACCAGCAGTCCAACCTCGGCGTGGAGGGGTGCGCCGAGCGCCAGGTCGACAGAGCCGACGCCCGCGTCAACGCCGAGGTCAAGGTGCTCTTCCGCTTCGTTTATGACAACGCCTCCCGCCGGGACCTCGTCACCGCCGAGTCGGCCTGGCTGGCATACCGCACCGCCGACTGCACAAGTCAATCGGACATGTACGAGGGCGGGACCGAGCAGCCCATCGCTTTCCTGCAGTGCCTGGCCGTGGACGACCAATCGCGCAGCGCCGACCTGAAAGGCTTCTACTCGGACCTCACACAGGGGCGCCAGCATGTCCCTGCGTTCCCCTGAACGCTCCTGGCCGCTTCAGCCGCTGGTCACATCGGCGGCGGTGGCACCGGCTGGCCCATGGCGCTGACCGCTCCCCAAGCCGGCGCATGTGACCCGTTGCCCACGACCATGGCGGGAGCCAGGGCGGGAGCCGGGGCGGGGGGACTTCCTGCCACCCGCCGGCGGGCCAGGCGGCTCTGGACCACGAGCTGGTTGAAAAACCGGTCCGCCTCCTCCACGTCCCGGTCCCGCAGTTCCGCCCGCACCCCCCGGCCGGCGGCGTCGGCGTGCACCGTGGCCACGTGGAGAGCACGTTGTAGCGGGCCTTCTACCCGACGGATGCTCTGGATCTTCTCCAACGGGACCCATGTGGTGACCTTTTTCAGCCTGCCCGTCGTCGCGGCCAGAACGGCGCCGTCGCAGCCAGCGGACAGGAAGTGGTAGCTGAACGGCGCCTTCCACCGGGCCCGGCGAGGCGGCCGGGAGAGCTCGAACTGGCGCAGGCCCAATAATGAGGAAAAAAGGCGGTCTGCTACCTCGCTGCGACCGACGGGCAGGAGCGACTTGGTCACCCGGCCGGACCTGGTCCCTTGTTCCTGGCCCGGCGACCCGGCCACGTCGACTTCCAGGCGGCACCATCCCAGCGCCCGCCACAACAGGGGCTCGATCTTCCTCACGGCCTGGACCCGGGCGAACGGGACGGTCTCCGAAACGGTCGACAGGAGCCCCCGCCGCACCCGGATCCCATCGGGCGCCAGCCCGACGGCAAAGCCGTACTGGTCCGCCACCCGGCGCCAGGTGAGCCGGGCGAAGGCGATGAGGTACACGACCAACGTCCCGACGGAGGCGGCGGCTGCCGCCGGGGACACCGTCAGGAGCAGGATTATGGCGACCACCAGGCACAGGGCCACAGGAGCGGCCGGCGAGAGAAGTGCCGACGCCACCAACTGCCCGGTCGGCACCGTGGCCATCGGCTGTTCGGCGGGCTCGGGGGTCGCCAGGTCGAGGCCGTGGTGGCCCGCCATCAAGCGAGCCCTCAGGTCGACCGCCACCGGCTCGGCCAGGTAGGCCAGCCGGCCACCGGACCGGGACGACCCGGCCAACCGGACCCGCAGCTCGGCCAGGCCCACGAGGCGGGCCAGGAAGGGGCGCACGACGTCGACCGCCTGGATCCGGGCCAGGGGCAACTGGCGGGCATCACGGCGCAGGAGCCCGGTCTCGATCCGCAACGTGACCCCGTCGAGCGCCCACCTCGTCACCAACCACCTCACGACGCTCACCAACAGTGCCAGGGCGACGACCCCGAGGGCGACCAGGAACGGCACATCTCCGCCTCCGCCCCCCCGGGCGGAATCTTCCCCGATGACCAGCACCAGGATCACCGCGCTGCGGCCGGCCAGGACGACCGGCGTCAACGGGTGCAACTTCTGCCAGCGAGGAGCGGCGGGCGTCGGTGCCGTCACAACCCGGCTGCCTTTGCCTCCCCGAGCGCCGCCAGCCGGTCCCGCAGGCGCGCCGCCTCCTCGCGCTCGAGGCCGGGAATGCGGGCGTCGCTGGCGGCGGCGGCGGTATGAAGCTTCACCGTGGCCAGCTTGAACAGCCGCTCCACCGGGCCGGCGGTAACGTCGACGAACTGCATGCGCCCGTACGGCACCACCGATTGGCGGCGGAACATGACGCCCCTCGAAACGACCAGATCCTCGTCACGCTCCTGGTAGGCCCAAGCGCGGAACCGCCGGCGCACCACGAACAAACAAACCGCCCCGACTACCAGCGCGGCCACGGCTATGGCCCCACCGACGGCGCCGTTCCTGGTGGCAGTGCCCCCGCCGGCGACGCCGGCGACCGCAAGCGTCGCCGCCACCACCTCGAAGCAGCGCATCTGCCACAAGCGCGGCGAAGGTCTCCTCCACGTCCGGTCGTGCACGCCCACCATCACGGTTCCGAGGGTACGCCTTCCGGCCGCCCTGCCCGCTCGGCTCACCCCGACGGCGGCACAAGGGCCACCTCCCGCGGTTGACAGCGCCTCCGCCGCTCGGCCTGATGACCAGCGTCTAAGGGGCCAGCCCCGAGATCGGCCTGGTCTAGACTGCATTCCGCTCGGCCCCATCGTCTAGCGGCCTAGGACACCACCCTCTCAAGGTGGAGGCACGGGTTCGAACCCCGTTGGGGCTGCCAGCAAAAGGGCAGGTCAGAGGCGGTAAGGTGGACAAGGAGAAGAGTCCACGGGAGTGGTTTGCCCATCCTTTGCCCATCTACCCCGTACCGTGCCCGTCCGTGACACCCCAGCACCGACGAGTTGGCCGGGCGACCGTCCTGCGTCATGGCGGCGAGAGCCAGGAGCGCCCGACAAGACTGCGGCCGCTCCCGACATCGTCACCGCGGCCGACGACGCCGGGCGCCAGCGGCCGTGCCTCTTGAGCCACGAGCCCGGCTCGTCGGAGCCTGGGCTGTCTTCGGCCCAGGCTCACTTTCATAAACCGTTAGCTATACTACAGTTAATGAAAGTAGCTCCATCGGTGCTCGCACCACTCCTTCGCTCCGACACCCAGGGACGCATCCTGGCCGAGGTCTTTGTCGACCCAGAGCGGGAGCACTCAGTGACGTCCTTGGCCAACCACGCCGGTACGTCCCTGCCGACGGCCCTGCGAGAACTCGACCGGGCCGAGGCGGCTCAGATCGTGACCAGCCGGCGAGTCGGCAACACGCGCTTGATCACGGCCAACCCGTGCAACCCGCTTTACTCCGCCCTCCGCGAGATCGTCCTGGCCACGTACGGGCCACCCGCGGTGGTCCTTGAGGA
>JBEKNX010000380.1:0-5673 GCA_049522375.1 Acidimicrobiales bacterium
CAGTCCACCCCCGAGAGGTCGGCCGTCCAGAACTGCTCGGGCTGGAGCCGCCAGGCTTCCCGGACCATCTGGGCCCACTCAGAAGCCGGGTCCACGAGCACCCGGGCCCGGCCCAGGTCGACGAAGCCGTTGCTACGGCCGGGTGGCTCCTTGTCATGCTCTTCGTCCGCCTTGGCCGATGACGAGGTCACCCGGAGACGCCGCCCCTCCCCGGCCGCGCCCGTCGTGTAGGCCAGGCGCTCCCTGTCCCCACTGACAACCAGTTCGGCGACGTCCGTGGCGAAGGTCTCGCGTCGGTCCGTGACCAGGTCGTAACACTCGAGCGTGCCATTGGCAGGAGGAACCGTGGCCGCCCAATCGTAGTCCAGAGCGCCCTCCACCGGCCTGGACAACAGCAGGAGCTTGTCCTTCAAGGCGATGACCACCTCGTAACGAGCCTCGGGAACGGGCACCTCGACAACGCGCTGGCCGATCCCTTCGGGGTCGATGTGAACCGGCGAGACGGACGAGGTGGCGGAGCCCTGCCCGTCGGCGCCGGCCGTGCCCGAGCCCGCACCATCGGCGGCGGCGTCCCTTGGCGCGAGCCCGGGCTCGGGACGGACCAGGAAGGGCGAGGGCTGGTCGGCTTGGAGCGTCACCAGGTAAGGACGCGCCCCCAGCGGGAACCCGAGGTCGAAGAAGAGGCTGTCGTAGACGGGGTCGAAGGTGCGCCGGGACAGGAAGTACAGGTACTTCCCGCTCGGGTCGAAAGATGGGCAGCTGTCCTTGAACTCCGGCTCGGTCACCACCACGGCCCGGCCGCCCGTTGCCTCGGCCATCTTGATCTGCGACGTCTTGGCGCTGGCAGGAAAGCTGTATGCGACCCACCTGCCGTCAGGGGACCAGGCCGGCCCGGCCGGCCGGCCGAAGGCGGACTCGTCGAGCAAGCGGGCCATGCCCGTTTCGACGGAGACGACGAGCAGCTGGTGCTGGTGGTTGGTGACGGCGAGCTGCGACCCGTCGGGTGATGGCACCAGTTCGATGACCCGTCCGAGGTCGGCCAGCGCCAAGCGGCGGACGGCGGGCATAGCCCCGCCTTCCTTGCCGGCTCCCCCGTCCGCCCCGTTGGTCCTCCCGTCCGCCCCGTTGGTCCTCCCGTCCGGCCCGTTGGTCCTCCCGTCCGGCCCGTTGGTCCTCCCGTCCGGCCCGTTGGTCCCGCCGCTCTCGGCGGTGCCTTTCGCCGTGGACGAGCCCGGGTGAACCTCTATGGCCTCGACGCCGGTGGCATCGCTCACGACGACAATGTCCCTTCCCTCACCAAGGAAGCTCGCCAGCCGGTAGCGAGCCCCTTGGCGCTCCCCGTGCTGGAGTACGGGCAGATCGAAGGGGGCGAAACTGAGCAGCTTGCCGCGGACGTCGACCACGAGGCGTTTGCCCTTCCGGTCCAGCTGGAACTGCCCCATGTAGCTTTCCGCGTCGACGAAACGAGGCTGGCGCTGCGTCCGGGGACTACCCAGCTGGACTTCGATCCGGGCGGCCCGGTCGGTCGCCGGGTCGTAGCACCACAGCTCCCCCGCCGCTTGGTAGACGACCCTGGTGCCGTCGCTGGCCGCATGCCGGGCGTAGTGCTCGGCGTGGTCGGTGTGCCGGACGACATCGGTCCCCGCCAGGGTGCACGAGTACAGGTTGCCGATCCCCTGGTGGTCCGAGAGGAAGTAGATCCGGTCGCCCACCCACATAGGCGAGGCGAGGTTCCCGTCGAGCTCGTCAGGACGCAGCAGCGGCTCGAAGTCACCGTCGCCTCCGCGGTCGATCCACAGAGCGCCCGCCCTCCCGCCCCGGTAGCGCTTCCACCTGGCGGGGTCGGCGGTGTTGCGACCGATAACGACGCCGCCGCCAGGCCCGTACGAGGCGTCCCGGACCGGGCCAAAGGGAAGCGGCGACGGTGGTTGGTCGCCCTCCGGCGAAATGGCGTAGGCCATCGTCACGCCCCTAAAAGGCTGGCGGGCGTCGCTGGCGAAAACGACCCTGCCATCGGGGGCCCAACCGAGCACCTGGGTCGGGCCGTTCCCCCCCGGCCGCGGGGGCAGGCCACCAAGCCACGTCAAGCGCCGCGCCATCCCGCCGGCGGCGGGCATCACGTAGACGTCGGTCCGGCCCTGAGCGTCGCTGGTGAAGGCGATGAGGCGGGTGTCGGGCGAAAGAACGGGGCGACCGGCCCCGAGGAGGTCGGCGGTGAGGCGGCGGGCGGGGCCGCCGGCGGCGGGCACCGACCACAGGTCGTCCTCGGTGACGAACACCACCGTGCCTCCGGCGATGGTGGGGACCCGCAAATAGCCAGCGACGGGCGAGGGCACGGGCGTTGGAGCGGGAGGCACTAGCCCTCCGAGACCGGTTGGACCATGACTTTGTCGCGAGGCTGGCCGCCGGCCGTCAAAACGGAGCCGCCCTCGCCGGAAGGGCTGGCCACGTCGGCCTGTGTGCCCGTGTAAGCGACGCTGAAACCGCCGCCGCCGAGCACCGACGGAGTGGCCACAGTGGCGTTGTTTTGCACCATGAACACCTGCCACCAGTCTGTCTGAGTGCCATTTATGGACATGTCGCTGAACGGTACGGGGCCGGTGCACGAACCGCTCGGACCGACACAGTACGGCGCCAATTGGCATATGTCCGTGCCTTGTTCGACGCTCCCGGCGCACGCTCCGGTGCTCGACGCCTCGACCACCCACTCCCCCGACGACGCCGGCCCGGAGTAAGGCTCGTCGATGGTGAAACTTTGGCCGTCCGTATCGTCGGTGAGGCTTAGGGCCCACGTGGTCGTCCCGCCCACCTGTGAGATGGAAACCGTCACCTGGTCACCGGCGTTGACGGTGACGCCGGTGATCGGCGTTTCGTTTTGGGGCAATATCTCCCACCAGGGCCAGACATAGAAATGGCCGGGCGTGCACGTGCCAGTGTCGGGGTCGGTCATACTCCCGTCCACGCCGGCCTGGATGAGCGACAGGTCCTGCGGCAGGGTCGGCGCGTTCCACCCGTCTATACCGACCCACTCGGCGACATGCTCGGTGCAAGTGGCGGCGGTCGTGATGCTGGGCACCGTGAAGGTCCCCTTTATCTGGCTGTAGGGCCCGCTGCTGACCGCGTAACCAGACCAGTTCGCCGAATTGATCGGGACAGACGAAGGCACCGTCGTGGTCGTCGTCGGGCCCGTCGTGGTCGTCGTCGGGCCCGTCGTGGTCGTCGTCGGGCCCGTCGTGGTCGTCGTGGTGGCGGTGGTCGTCGTAGTCGTCGTCGGGCCCGTCGTAGTCGTCGTGGTGGCGGTGGTCGTCGTAGTCGAGGTGCTCGTAGTGGTCGAGGTACCGCTCGTGGTCGTCGTGGTGAGCGTGGTCGTAGTGGTGGTTGGTGCCGTGGTAGTCGTCGTCGGGAGCAGGGTCGTGACGGTCGTCCCGGTCGGAGGGGGCAGTGCCGGGAGAACGATGACGGGAGTCGTGGTGGTCACCGGCACCGAAGTGGTCGTGGTGGTCACGGCCGTCGATGTGCTCGAGGACGTCGGCCCGCCCGACCCGGCCACGGACTTGGGACTGGTAGTCGTCCTCGTCTTGGTCCCGGCCGGCTCGGCTACCGTCAAGAGGATCCGCTGCGAGAACGAGGAAGTCTTGTTGCGGGCTACCAGGGCAAAGGCCACCCTTCGGTCCTTGGGCCCCGGGTCGGTCCCCTTGAGGCCCCGTTCGCTCCGGACGAGGACACGAGCGGAGTACGTCCCGGTCGCGCAGCTCTTTGGGTGGTGCGAGTACACCACCACCAGGGACTGCGTGGAGAGGAGCTTGAGCTGGCAAGTAACCGCATGGCGAACGGTTCCCGTGACCTCGACGTGACCGCCCGAAGTCCCCAGCCTGCTCGGGTGGACGCTCGCCGATAGGACCACGGCCCGGGCCGGCGGCGTGGCCGCCGTACTGGTCCCCACCAGGCCCAACGTGGTACATGTAACGGTCGCCAGCACCGCCGCGACCGTCTTCATGACCCGGTGCCCATCACCGTGAGGACGGCGAGATCCGGCTGCCGGCCACGCTGAACGCTGAGCCCCTGCGGACCGACCGACATCCGTCGATGATTATGCCAGGTTGGCTCCCGCACGTAAACAATCCGGCCCCAAGCCGTACCCGCGGGCCACGCTAACTTGGGGGGCGGATGGTGTCGTCGCAGGGTTTCGGGTCGTGGCGGCATCTGGCCGGACGCTTCCTCGGGGCGCTCTCACCGGCTGGTCCCCCTCCGGAAGACGAAGAGTGGGCCCTCGGTACCTTGCTCGACGGCGAGAAACTCCTCTGGCGGCGGATGTCCGGGCCGGACCAGCGTCACGCCGTCGGCGTCGCCCGGGACACCGTCCGTCTCCTGGGCCCGGACGAGCCGCCGCCCGAGGTCGTCGCCGCCGCCCTCCTGCACGACGTGGGCAAGGTCGAGTCGTCGCTGGGGACCTTCGCCCGGGTGGGTGTGACGCTTACCGCCCTGGGTGTGGGCCGGGCCCGGTTGCTACGTTGGGCCGGCTCGGCCCCCCCGCCGGGCCTGTCCTCTTACCGGGGGCGCGTCGGCATGTACCTGACCCACGACCACCTGGGCGCTCAACTGCTCGAACAAGCGGGCAGCCGGGCGCTCACCATCTCGTGGGCCCGGGAACACCATCTCGAACCGGCCCGCTGGACGGTCGACGGCCGGGTCGGTGCACGAGGAACACGGCTAGGGCCAGCACCGCCAGGGCGGCGAGGAGGTACCCGGCGTCGCTGAAACCGTGCATGACCGATTTCCAGCTGCTGCCTACCTCATAGCCGATGAGGGCCATGGCTCCGTCCCAGACCAGGCTGCCGGCGGCGGTAAGCAGACCGAAACGCACGATGGGCACCTCGGCCACGCCGGCCGGAAGGGCAACGAAGTTACGGATGACAGGCAGCAAACGGCTCCCGAAGACCCCCCAGCGACCGTGGCGGTCGTACCAGGCCTCGGCCCGGTCGAGATCACGATGGGTGAGGAGTAGGTAACGCCCAAACCGGTCGACGAAGGCCCGGCCCCAGGTGCGGCCGATGACCCAGGCGATCAAAGCCCCGACCACCTCGCCGGCGGCCCCGGCGGCGACGACGCCGGGCAGGCTCAGTTTCCCCTCGAAGGCAAGATAGCCGGCGAAACCCAGTGTCAGCTCAGACGACGTCGGCACACAACAGGACTGCAGCACCGAGAGCAGGAAAATGGCGAGGTACCCCGAGGAGCGGACAAAACCATCGAAATTGAGCAGGGCGAGCAACACAGGCTCCTCATCGTCTGGGCTACGTGCAAGCCGGGACTGGGGCATTTTTCCGCCCCGGTGCCGGTTGGCAGCCTCAGCATATCCATGGCCGTCGGCACGACGAGGACCTGGCGGCCCGGTTGGCTCGGCTGGCGCTCCGGCCCGGTGGCCCAGTGGCCCGGCAGCCCGGGATTAACATGCGCCTGATGGCGACCGGTACCAGCCCTCGAAACCTCACGGCAGGCGCATGGCCGTCCTAGTCACCTGCGCCCTGGCCATCCTGCTCCTGGGAGGCTTGCTCCTGCTCCGCCTGGAGTGGCGCCGCTACCGCGCCGACAGGGCCCCGGCGCCCCCACCCAGTCCCGAAGAAGCGGCCCTGGACAGATGGAACGCCGGCGTGGTCATGCTGGTCGCTGGTCTTT
>JBEKNX010000381.1:0-4659 GCA_049522375.1 Acidimicrobiales bacterium
TCGGCCCTCAGCTTCAACCGCAACTTCAGCACCATGGCGCTCCTCAAGCCCATCGTGGCCAAGGGCAGCGGCGCCATCACGGCCATCCTGCCCGACACGGTGTCTTCGACCCGCTACGTCGAGTTCGACGCCCCGTTCCTGATCGAGGCCATGCAAAAGGCCGGGCTCCAGCAGACGGACATCAACGTCGAAAATGCCGACGGCAGCGACTCGACGGAGTTCTCGATGGCCCAGGCCGCCGTGACCGCAGGCGACAAGGTCATCATCATGGACCCGCTGGACTCGGGCGTCGGGGCCAAGATAGAGGCTTATGACACGGCCCACGGTGTCAAGACAATCGACTACGACCGCCTGACCCTCGGCGGTACACGGACGTACTACGACAGCTTCAACAACGAGTACGTGGGCACGCTCCTGGGCCAGGGTTTGGTCAGCTGCATCTCCTCCTGGGGCGTAGCCAAGCCCGTGGTCCTGGTCATGCACGGCGCTCCGACCGACAACAACGCCACCCTGTTCGCCGACGGGTACGACACTGTCCTCCAGCCCTACTTCAGCAGCGGCAAGTACACGCTCATAGGCAAGCTCCAGCCCAACGAGGTGCCTGCGGGCACCTGGACGCCCAGTGTGGCCCTGACCGAGTTCGAGGGCGTCTACACCGCTCACTCGGAGATCAACGCCGTGCTCATGCCCAACGACGAGAACGGCGCCCCGATCATCCACTGGCTGGTCACGACCAAGGGCGTCAAGCCGAAGACCCTGCCCATAACCGGCCAGGACGCAACCGCGACAGGCCTGGGTAACGTCCTCAACGGGTACCAGTGCGGCACGGTCTACAAGCCGATCTTCCTCGAGGCCCAAGCTGCAGTCGCCCTGGCCGTCTACGCCCGGGCGGGCATGACGCCACCGGCCTCGTTGATCAACGGCCAGACCGAGGACCTAACCGAGCACAAGGAAGTGAAGTCGGTGCTCCTGACGCCCGAATGGGTGACGACCGCCAACATGAACTCGACGGTCATCGCCGACCAGTTCGTGCCTGCATCCACCGTGTGCGCGGCGCCGTACTCGACGGCCGCCGCCTGCAAGGCAGCCCATATCATCCCGTAGTCCCAACCATTGCTTCAAGGGGCAGGCGCCTGCTTGGCGGGGCAGGCGCCTGGGTTATCCTGAATGCCCAAGCGCCTGTCAGACCCGCACGCGGCGTTCGTAATGGTCGTTCCGTCGTTGGCGGGCCGGGGGAGTAACCATGGGCAGGGGGCGGTTTTCTAAGGGGGCATGGCCCGGAAGGAGGGCATGAAAGGTGCCTGAGACTCTTCTCGAGCGAGGGCAACCTTTGCTTGAGTTGCGGGGCATACAAAAGAACTTCGGGCCCGTGAGGGCCCTGAGCGGTGTCGACATCACCGTCCCGGCGGGCTATGTCACTGCCCTGTGCGGCGATAACGGCGCCGGCAAGAGCGTCACCATCAAGATAATTTCTGGCATACACCCTCCCGACGGCGGGGAGATCCTTTGGCGAGAGAGCCCGGTCCATATCCACACCCCGAAGGACTCTGCGGCGCTGGGGATCGCCACTGTTTACCAGGACTTGGCCCTGTGCGACAACTTGGACATCGTCCAAAACATGTTCCTCGGCCGGGAGCGCACCAAGCTCGGGGCATTGGACGAAGCCCCAATGGAGGTCGCCGCTCGGCGCACTCTGGCCGACTTGCAGGTAACGACGGTGCGCTCGATCCGCCAGCCCGTCGCCTCCCTGTCAGGTGGCCAGCGCCAGTCCGTCGCCGTTGCCCGAGCCGCGTTGTGGAACTCCCAGCTCATGATCCTGGACGAGCCGACCGCCGCTCTGGGCGTGGCCCAGACGGGGATGGTGCTTAAGCTCGTCCGGCGCCTTGCCCAGCAGGGCTACGGCGTCCTGATCGTCTCCCACAACCTGAACGACGTGTTCGAGGTGGCCGACCGGATAGTGGTCCTGCGCCTGGGCGTAACGGTGGCGGAGGGCCCAGTGTCCCAGTTCGACCGCCAGAGCGTCGTCGAGCTGATGACGACGGGTACGCTCGGGGGAAGGCCCGCTATCGCGGTTCCCGCCAACGGCCACGCGGCGCAGGAGGCTTGAACGATGGCTGTCGAGCAATCGCAGGCAGGCGACGAGCAGGTCCCTGGTCCGTCGACCACGGTGGTGGCCACCGATCTGCCGGAGCTTGACGATCGTGCCGCCGAGGCGGCGCTCACGGCTGCACCCGAGGTGGTCGCCGACACACTTCTCGACTACCTCAAGGCCTGGTGGCGCAGAGTCCGTTCCGGCGACAGCGGCGTACTGCCTGTTGTCGTCGCGCTGGTTGTGATCATCGTCGTCTTCCAGATCAAAGAGCCGAAGTACCTGTCGGCCGGCAACCTCGTCAACCTCTTCAACCAGTTGGTGATATTCGCGCTCTTCGCCATGGCCGAGGTCTTTGTCCTATTGCTGGGCGAGATCGACTTGTCCATCGTTTACAACGCCGGCATCGGCGCCGGTCTGATGGCCGCCCTGGTGGCGCCGCCGTACAACTTCCCCTGGTGGCTCTGCATCCTGATCGGGGTGGCCACCACCACGATTATCGGCCTTTTCCTCGGCACTCTCATCACGCGCCTGCGGCTTCCGGCCTTCATCGTCACCCTGGCCGCATTCTTGGGCCTCGAGGGTGTGATGCTGTGGATGTTCGGCCGCTTCAGTGTCGCCGTCGGCGGCGTCATAACGATCTCGAACCACGTGCTCACGGACCTCGTGGCTGGCAACATCACGCCCCTCGCCAGCTGGGTGACCATGGCCATCGTGGTGGTGGCTTTCGGGATATACAACGTGATCCGGGACACCCGCCGACGCGCTTCGGGCCTGGTCACACCGCCGATGGGCCTCACCCTGCTCAAGGCGGCGGCTGTGGCCGCAGCCGGCGTCGTGGTGGTCACGATCTGCAACATCAACCGCGGGTCGTCAACGGTAGTCAACCGAGGCGTCCCGTGGTCGATCCCGATACTCCTGGGCACCTTTTCCGGCGCCACCCTCTTGCTGTCGCGAACTCGCTTCGGGCGTTACGTCTACGCCATCGGTGGCAACGCCGAGGCCGCCCGGCGCGCCGGCATCAACGTCCCGTTGGTCCGCACCGTGGCCTTCGGCCTGGCGGGCTTGATGGCCGGCTTGGCCGGGGCGATGTACCTGTCCTGGCTAGGCTCGATCTCCGTCGATATCGACCCGAGCTACATGCTGTACGCAGTCGCCGCCGCTGTCATCGGGGGCACGAGCCTGTACGGAGGCCGTGGCAAGGCCCTGCACGGCGTGCTCGGTGGGGTGGTGATCGCCGCCGTCTACAATGGCATCGACCTCATGGGCCTGGGGGCCGCGATCGAGTACATGGTCGTCGCCCTCGTGTTGCTGGTCGCCATCACCGTGGACTCCATCGCCCGCGGTGGTCGGAGGAGCCGCTGAGACAGCAGCAGCCCAGCTCGGACCGTGGGCGCGCAGGTGGCCCGCCCACGGGGTGGGCACTAGGGTGGTTCTGAACGGGGGTGTAGCTCAGCCCGGTAGAGCGCTACGTTCGCATCGTAGAAGTCGCCGGTTCGAATCCGGTCACCTCCACCGCAAAGTCGCAGGTCAGAGGGGGTAAGCATCAGGAAACCTCCTCTCCGGGCCGGTCCTGCACCACATCTGCACCACGAGAGCGGGGCGTTGCACCACGGGGCTGAGCGTCCATCGCTGACCGGAACATTTCGTCCAGCTTCTCGGCCGCCGGCCCGGTCCGCCCGCTCGGGCGACGCCATGGCCCCGAGAGCGGGTCGCACATGGTCAGGCGAAGCGGAACACCGGGCCACGGGGTGCAAAGGGCAGGATGGCCCCTGCGGGTACTAGGAACGCGTGTTCGCGTCGGATCAGGACGCAGTCGCATTGGCCGTCGGTGATAACGAGGACCGGACCGTCCTTAGGGAAATCTGCTGCTCTCGAGCAGGTCGACACCAGGTTGCAGGACAGTCCCGCCGCGGCCCCTCACTCGGACCCGTCCAGCGATGTCGAGCGGCTCCATCCAGCCGTTGTCATGTGCCTGGGCGTCACAGAAGACCACCCGAACGGCCGGTACGTCGCGGGAGACGGCGTAGGAGGCGACGGCACCCAGCGCCTTGCCGAGCAAGCGGGGCTCCATGGAGCCGCTGGTGTCGAGTACCACCCCAAAGGTGCGGTTCTCGATCAATTCCTGTGGGATGTAGCGGCCGGGACGGGGGATGTCGGATGTGGCTGACTGGCGACGGCTGGCTCGAGCGTAGGACCGGCGTCGGTCCAGGGGCACGAAGTGGTCATCGAACCATCGTGCGAGATCGACGTCCCAGGGCACCGGTGGCTGTGCCAGAGCGCGGATCTCCTCAATCAAGCCGGCGGGGAGCAGACCGCGTCTCTGCGCGGCGTGATAGGCAATGCCGTCGCCCAAGCTGCGCCGGTAAAACTCGTCCAGGTCCACGCCGCCCAAGGCGTCTTCTCCTCCTATGAGTGGTCTGGGCAGCACATCGCTCAAGGCAACGCCGCGCAGCGTGGCGAGCTTGCGGAACCGACGCCAATCGGTTCACGTGATCCTCAACACGACCGCCGAGGCCGCGAAGCCGACGTTCAGTTGGGACCTCCTCGGAGTGCCTAGTGTAGTGTCT
>JBEKNX010000382.1:0-4642 GCA_049522375.1 Acidimicrobiales bacterium
TAGCACAGCTCGTCGCTCCCGTTGGTGAGTATGAGCCGGTCGGCCGCCACTCCCACGTACCTGGCCAGAGCATCGATGACGAGGCCCTGCTCGGGGTAGCGGTTGACCGCTGACAGCGACGCCGCGATGGCCGCCCGGACGGCAGGCGACGGGCCCAGGGGCGCTTCGTTGGAGGAGAGCTTCCCGGCGGCGGGCCCCGGGCTCGGGCGACCCGGCCGGTAAGCGGCCACCTCCATGACCCGCTCGGCGGCGCGCTCGGCTACTCCTGCCACGGCCTGACCACCACCTTGCCGGCTGACGGTGAACGGCCGAGGGCAGCAAGACGTTCGGCGGCTTCTTCGAGCAGCACCGCCTCGCTCACCAGCGGGCGGTACCGATCGGCGTCCGCCGCCAGGACCACGAGCGCCTCTTCCAGTTCGCCGTCGAAACCGATGGACCCGACGATGGTGAGGGCCCGCTCAGCCAATTGGGCCGGCACGAGTGAGACCGCCTCCGCGGAAAGGGCGACGACCAGGACGGTACCCCCGTTGGCGGTGCCGGCGCAGGCATCGGTCAATGACCCCGGGTAACCGGCGGCATCGACCACCAGGCTGAAGCCGCGAGCTCCCCCGTCCCCGCCGCCTTCGGGCCCGGACGGTCCGGGGGCCGGTGAGGCGCCCAGGGCAAGGCCCAGCCGGCGGCGCTCGGCGGCCGGCTCGGAGACGAACACGGGCAGGCCAGGCCAGCGCCGTACCAGTTCAAGGTGCACCAGCGCACCGATGGGGCCATAGCCGAGAACGAGGGCATCGTGGGGACGGTGGGCCAACCTGGAAACGGCGTGCATGGCGACGGCCAGGGGCTCGGCCAGCACGGCGATGGCTGGCTCGAGGTCCGGCGGGCACCTCACCAGGCTCCTCACGGGTACGACCAGGTGGCGGGCGAAGCCACCGGGCCGGGCCTCGCCCATCCACGTCATCTGGTGACACAGCGACGGGGCTACCGCGCAACCGGGGCAGGCCCCGCAGGGCAGGCGCGAGTCGAGCACCACGGTGGTCCCCGGGGCCATCTCGCCGCCCGGGCAGTCCTGGACTACTCCCACCACTTCGTGGCCGAGAGTCGCCGGCCAATAGGCGACCCAGGCGCCCGTCTTGAGCACATGAAGGTCCGACCCGCACACCCCGGCCCAGGCCACCCTCACCAACGCCTCGCCAGGCGCCGGAAAAGGCAGCTCACGCGTGCCGAGAGTCATCCTCAACTGCTGGTCGAGCAAGAGCGCGTCCGTCTTCACAGCTCTGACGCCCCTCGGGCACCCAGACGGGCCGAAGCTCGGCCCGCCGCCTCCACAACGGCGCCGACCACCGTTGTCACCGCCGGAATGCCGCCCAGAAGGTAGCTCACCCCGATGGCACCGCAGCAGCCACGGTCGTTGAACATAGGAGCCGCCACGCACCGGATGCCCACGGCGGTCTGCCCGTCGTCGACGGCGTAGCCGAGGCGGCGCACCTTCTCCAGTTCAAGCTCAAGCCCGGACGCGCCCACGTGGTCTGCGCCGCCACCCCCACGGGACAAACCGGCGGAATGGTAGGCGAGCTGCGCTTTGCCGACGGCCGTTACGGCCGCCGGCAGGCGGGCACCGAGCGAGCTGGCGAGTTTCAGGCCCAGTCCGGGCGGGTCGTGCTTGGCCAGGTATATGACTTCATCGTGTTCGAGCACGGCAAAATGGGACGTTACGCCCAGCGACTCCGTGAGCCACTGCAGTTCCGGTGTGACGCTGCGCACAGGCGTCATTGACCGCAGGTACGCCGCTCCGACCTCGAAGCTGTGAAGGCCGAGCGCGTAGGAACCTTTTTCGTCGGCCACACAGAACTCCGTCACCACCAGTGCCCTGAGCAACGTCAGGGCGCTGCTCTTGGGCAGCTTCAGCTGGGTGGCCACCTCCCCCAGGGTCATCGGCTCGTCGCTCCGGCTCAGCAGGTCCAGGATCAAAAGAGCTCGTAGCGCAGCCCGGTTGGCCACCGGCGCCCAGTGGGCCGGCTCCTTGTGGCCGGGCAAAGATCCGCCGCGCACCGAGCTCATCGCAGGATGCGAGCGAAACCTGTATTGCGGGCTGCCTCGTCGTGGATGAGGCCGCGCACGTGCTGTTTCAGGGCCAGGAACTCGCTCTCCATTTGCTGCGAGAAGTCACGCGGCCGGGGCAGGTGCACGTCGATGAGCTCCCTGACCTGCCCGGGCTTAGTCGACAGGACACAAATACGGTCGGCTAGGAAGATCGCCTCGTCGATGTCGTGGGTCACGAAGAGCACCGACAACCGGTCACGCTCCCAGATCGAGAGCAACAGCTCTTGCATGAGGCTGCGGGTCTGGGCGTCGAGCGCACCGAAGGGCTCGTCCATGAGCAGGATGCTGGGCCGTAGCGCCAGCGCCCTGGCTATGGCCACTCGTTGTTGCATGCCACCGGAAAGCTGGAACGGGTAGCTACCGGCGAAGTCGGCCAGCCCCACGACGTCGAGGAAGCGCCGCGCTTCCTCGGCCCGTTGCTTTTTCGGAAGGTGGCGCAGGCCGAACTCGACGTTCTCCTGCGCCGACAGCCAGGGGTAGAGCGTGTACTGCTGGAAGACCATGCCCCGGTCCTTGCCCGCGGCCAGTAAGGGGGCGCCGTCCAAAGTGAGCTCACCGCCACTGGCGGGCTCGAGGCCGGCGACGATACGCAGGAGAGTCGACTTGCCGCATCCCGAGGCACCCACAACGGAAACGAACTCCCCATCGTCGAGGGTCAGGTTTATGTCGTGAAGGGCGTGGACCGTCCCTTTGCGGCCGCGGAAAGTCTTCTCCACCCCCTTCAGCACGAGTGTGGCGGCCATGGCTAACGGGCCGCCCGGGACATGTAGGGGAACGCCCGGGCATAGATCGCCTTGAACGAGAAGTCGAACATGAGCCCCAGGATGCCGATGATGATTATCCCGAGGATGATCTCTGGTGTGTTGAGGTAGCGCTCGGCCTGCTGGATCTGGAACCCGAGCCCGTTGGTGGCACCCACCAGCTCCACCACGACGAGATAGGTCCACCCCCAGCCCATGGATATGCGCAAGGTGTCGACGATCCCGGGCAACGCGGCGCGGAATATCACCCGGCGGATGACCTTCGCCGGCGACAGGCCGAGAGTGTAGGCCATGTCCACGAACTGGGCGGGGACGTTTTTCACGTTGTCCATCACCAATAGGACTTCCTGAAAAAAGATGGCGATAAACAAGATAACGAGTTTTTGCGTCGTCGAGGTGCCGAACCAGATGAGCGTTAAGGGGATGAAGGCTACCGCCGGCGTGTACCGCATGAAGTCGATCGGAGGCTCGAGAGACGCTTCAAAGACCTTGTAGGAGCCCATGAGCATGCCTACCGGTATGGCCACCGCCGAACTGATGATGAAGCCGAGCACGATCCGCAAGACGCTGGCCCCGATATCGGGCCAGAGGATGCCTGTGCTGGACTCGGTCACAGCCGCCTGCCACACCTGGGTCGGAGTAGGGAGGAACAGGTTTTGGACCGCTCCGGCATAACTGAGCCCAGCCCAGAGAGCGAAAACGAGGCACAGAGAAATAACGGCCAACGACCAGTAGGTCCGCCTCTGTATGGGCTCGTAAAGACGGAGGAGGCGACGCGTCAGGAGCGGCGCCTTTGGAGCGCTCACCGTAACGGTGAGCGCTCCCGTGCCTCGGCGCGTCCCCAGGCTCACTTCAGGAAGTCGAAGTCCGCTACCGAACCCAGGGTGACGGGGTGCTTTATCTGGCCCATGGCCTGGAGCGTTTTGCCGATGGCCAGGTACTCGGAGGCGAGCTTGCCCGACGAGACGAGCGATTCGTTATTGGCCACGGAGTACAGGACCACTCCGGAAAGCGTCGAAGCCAGCGACGCCGGGGTGGCGCCGACGCCTTTGGCCATGATGGCCACCGCCTGTGACCGGTGGGTGCCGAAGAAGGTGATGGCGTCGCTCCACGCCTCGACGAGCTCGCGGGCCTGGGTGGCGTGGCCGGCGAGCCAGCCCTTGTTGGCCACCAGGAAGTCACTTATAAGGCCGGGGGCCTGCGCGCTGGAGAAAAAGACGTGCACATCGGTGGCGGCAGGGCTGCTCGTGGCCTCGCTTATGTACGGCTGGTAGGTCACCACGACCTTGTCCTTGCCGGCGATGAGCAGCGTCCCGGCGTCAGCGGCGGGCACGTTGACCGATTTGACGGAGCTGAACGGCATGTGGTGCTCGAGGAGGTAGTAGTGCAGCAACAAGTCGCTCGTCGTTCCGTACTCGTAGGCGACCGTCTGGCCCTTCAGCTGGGCGGCGGTGGAAATCGACTTGACGGACATGATGGCGTCCGCCCCGTTTGAGTCGTCCTCGAGCATCAAGGGGACAGCGGGGTCCCCCTGGTTGGCGAACTGGATGGTCCGGCCGGTGTCGATGTTGGAGACATCCGTCTTGCCTGCGACGAGAGCGGCGTTGCGATCGGCGTCTTCTTCGAAGTTGACTATGTTTACCTTGAGGCCGTACTTCGTGAAGTAGCCCTCTTGCTGGGCGATGTACCAGGGCGCATAGCCGATCCAGGGCTCGGTGCCCATGGAAACGAACGTAAGGGCCGAAGCGCTGGCTCCTGGCGTGGCAAGGAGCCCAACAGTGACG
>JBEKNX010000383.1:0-4630 GCA_049522375.1 Acidimicrobiales bacterium
AACGAATAGTAGATCTGCTGGCTGATGTAGCGCTCGAACCCGAGCCGCTCCGAAGTACCGAGCGCCTTCATGACGTGCCAGGCCGAGTGGTTGGAGCACCCGATGTAGCGGACCTTGCCGTCTCGGACGAGCCTGTCGAGAGCGTCGAGGGTCTCCTCGACGGGCGTGATGCCGTCCCGTTCGTGCACCTGGTACAGGTCGATGTAGTCGGTGCGCAGGCGTCGCAGGCTGGCCTCGCAGGCCCGGACAAGGTACTGGCGTGAGAGCCCGGCGTCGTTTGGCCCGCTGCCCATGGGGAAACGCGCCTTGGTGGCGACCAGGACATCGCCCCGCCGGCCGTGGAGGATCTCGCCCACGATCTCCTCCGAGCGGCCGTTCGAGTAGATGTCGGCGGTGTCGACCAGGTTGACCCCGGCCTCGAGGGCCTGGTCGACCAGGGCACGGGCCTCGCTGGTGGCCACGCCCCCGATGGCGGCGCCGGCGCCGGCGTCCCCGAAGGTCATGGTGCCCAGGGCCAGCACCGAAACCCGCAGCCCGCTGTGTCCCAGCTGTCGATATTCCACTCCAAATCCTCCATTTTCCTTCGCATCGGCTCCCTTGGCCGGGGCCCGCAAGGCAGTCTGTCAGTGCCTGGCCCCCGTGTCTACCGGCGGCTCAGTTCGCCGGCTCGGTTCTCCCGGCCCCGCCGGCCATCGGGCCCGCGGGGCCGACCTGCTAGCGGTACCCGTACGGCGCCTCCCTAATCTCGTGCCATGGGACCTGACGAGGCGCTGCGCCGGACCGCCTACCTGCTCGAAGCCCAGGGCGCCCCGACTTACAAGGTGCGCGCCTTCCGCCGCGCCGCCTCGACGGTGGACGGTCTGGCGCCGGCCGAGCTCGCCCGCCTCGACGAGCAGGGCCATCTGGAGACACTGCCGGGCGTGGGCAGGAGCACGGCGACGGTGATAAGTGAAGCTCTTTCCGGGTCGGTGCCCAGGTACCTGCAAGCACTGGAAGAAAGCGTGCCCGTCCTTCCTCCCGGTCCCGTCCGGTCGCTGCTCGAGTCGTTGCGCGGCGACTGCCACAGCCATTCGGACTGGTCCGACGGCGGCAGCACTATCTTCGAAATGGCTTGTACGGCCCGGGACCTCGGCCACGACTACCTGGCCCTCACGGACCACAGCCCGCGCCTGACGGTCGCCCACGGTCTCAGCGCCGACGACCTCCGCCGCCAGCTCGAGGTCGCGGCCGGCGTCAACGAGGATCTGGCGCCCTTCCGCCTGCTTACCGGCATCGAGGTCGACATCCTCGATGACGGCGCCCTCGACCAGGAGGAAGCGCTGCTCAGCCGGCTCGACGTCGTGGTGGCGAGCGTCCATTCCGGCCTGCGCATGGAGCGGCGGGAGATGACCAGGCGCATGGTCGCGGCCGTGGAGAACCCCTTCGTCGACATCCTCGGCCACTGCACGGGCCGCCTCCTGGCGGGCCGGGGACGCCCACCGTCGAGCTTCGACCCCGAAACCGTGTTCGCCGCGTGCCAGGCCAGCGGCACCGCCGTCGAGATCAACTCCCGGCCCGAGCGGCGAGATCCGCCCGAAGATCTCCTCAAAGCGGCGGCGGCGGCCGGCTGCCGCTTCGCCATCGACACCGACGCCCACGCGCCGGGCCAGCTCTCGTGGCTCACCCTCGGGTGCGAGCAGGCAGTGGCAGCCGGGATCCCGGCTCGTTCGATCGTAAACACCCTGCCACTGGACGACTTCCTGGCCTGGGCCCGGGGCGGCCGCTGAGCCGGCCGTGCTCGCCTGGGCCCCCAGGGCAGCGGCCCGGCCCGCCGGTCAGCCCCGCAGCTGTCGCCTAGGCGTCAGGCGCTGTCGTGGCGGGCGAGCGAGGACGCCGGCCGGCGCTCGAGGACCATCCGGTACAGGGTGCACACCCGGCGGTCGAACATCATCCGGGACAGCCGCAGGTAGCGGTGGTAGCGGCGGTACTGCTCCCAGCCGACGATGTCGCACGCCTCCGCCTTGGCCGCCTCGAGCCTTTTCTGCCATAGGCGCAGGGTGTGCACATAGTGGGTGGCGTCGCTACGGAAGCTGACCAGGCGGAACCAGCCCTCGGCCGCCTCGGTCACGTCGCTCAGCTGGGGCAGGCTCGACTCGGGGAAGATGTCCTCGGTGAAGAAGGCGGCCACCTCCATGGTGGCGGGGTCGAAGTCCTCCCAGGCGATGGTCTGCAACGACAGGCGCCCACCCTCCTCGAGCCAGAGGGCGCAACGCTCGAAGAAGGCCCGGTAGACGGCGCGCCGCTCCGCCTTGTCGAGCTCGGGGCGGCTGAAGTGCTCGAAGGCTCCTATCGAGACGATGGCGTCGTAGGGCGCCGGCGGCTGGTGGTCCCGCCAGTCCTCGAGCCGGGTCTCGGCCCGCTCCGACGACGGCGCCGCCGCGGCCTGGTCCGAGCTCAGCGTGAGCCCGGTGACGTGACCGACCCCGCGCTCATCGGTCAGGTACTGCATCATCGCCCCCCACCCGCACCCCACGTCGAGCACGCGCGCCGCACCGTCGACCCGGGCGCCCGTGGCGTGCCAGTCGAGCTTGGCCAGCTGGGCCGCTTCGAGGTCGTCGTCGAGCTCTCCTGTCCACAAGGCGCACGAGTAGACCATGCGGGCGTCCAGCCACAGGCGGTAGAACTCGCGGCCGACGTCATAGTGGTGCTCGATCGCCTTCTGGGTCGCCCCTCCACCGGCCACCGGCAAGCCCTCGCCTGACATCACGGCAACGCCATCAGCGCGACACCACCACGGCTGAACAACGCTAGTGCAAGCTGCAGCCGGAGGCGAACGGCCGGTACCCGGGCGGGCGGGCCAATGTGGCGTTTTGCAGCCGGGGCCCGGCGCGCGAAGATGACGTGGCTCCCCGGACCATGGAGGCCACACGTGACGTTAGAGACGAGCCCGCACCGCCCCACGGGCGGCGCCGTACACGGCGGCAGGCCGTGACCAAGCAGGCCTCCGCCCCCCCGACCCCAGGCAAGGGCGCCCCGGTGGCACCCCCGCCGCCGCCCTGGTGGCGCCACTACCTCTGGGTCATCGCCTTTGTCGTGTTCATCGGCCTGTACTTCGTGCTGCCCGCCACCGAGATCAAGGGCCCGGTCACGCTCAACTACACCCAGTTCCTCGCCGACGTCTCCGCCCACCAGGTAAAAACGGTGACCCTGGCCACCAACGGGTCCGCCACCGGCACCCTGGCCAACGGCGGCACCTACACCACGGCGGTCCCGCCCCAGGCCGGCCAGGCGTTGCTAAATGAGCTGGCCACCAACAAGGTCCAGGTCACGGCGCAGACCACCGGCACCAGCTTCGGCTCCGAGGTCCTGTCCTGGCTCATCTTGCTGCTCCCCTTCCTCATCATCGGCTACTTCTGGTGGCGGCTGTCCAAGCGGGCAGGGGGCGGCGCCGGCCTGCAGGGGGTGCTGGGGGCGGGGCGCTCTAAGGCCAAGGTCTTCGACCAGGAGCGGCCCAAGACGACCTTCGCCGACGTGGCCGGCTACGAGGGGGCCAAGGCCGAGGTGGCCGAGGTGGTCGACTTCCTAGCTCACCCCGAGCGCTACGCCCGGGCCGGGGCCATGGCCCCCCGGGGCGTGCTGATGGTGGGGCCCCCGGGCACGGGCAAGACGCTTTTGGCCCGGGCGGTGGCCGGCGAGGCCAGCGTGCCGTTCTTCTCGGTCACCGGGTCGAGCTTTGTGGAGATGTTCGTGGGCGTGGGGGCGGCCCGGGTCCGGGACCTGTTCTCTGAAGCCCGCAAGAAAGCCCCGGCCATCATCTTCATCGACGAGATCGACGCCATCGGCCAGCGCCGGGGCGGGGCGGGGGCCGTGGTCTCCAACGACGAGCGCGAGCAGACCCTCAACCAACTGCTGGCCGAGATGGACGGCTTCGACCCCGCCACCGGCATCGTGGTCCTGGCCGCCACCAACCGCCCCGAGGTGCTGGACCCGGCCCTGCTGCGCCCGGGGCGCTTCGACCGCCAGGTCACCGTGCCCCTGCCCAACCTGGCCGAACGCCTGGCCATCTTGGCCGTCCACTGCCGGGGCAAGCGCCTCGACCGCAGCGTCGAGCTGGAGGTGGTGGCCCGGGGCACGCCCGGCTTTTCCGGGGCCGACCTGGCCAACCTGGTCAACGAGGCGGCCATCGTGGCCGTGCGCGCCCAGCGGGACGTGATCGGCGCGGCCGACTTCGACCAGGCCCGGGACCGCATCATCCTGGGCCGGCGTGAAGGCTCCAACGTGCTGCTGCCCGACGAGAAGCACGCCGTGGCCGTGCACGAGTCCGGCCACGCCCTGGTGGCCGTGTACTCGGAGCGAGCCGACCCGGTGGCCAAGGTGACCATCCTGCCCGCCGGCCAGGCCTTGGGCGTGACCGAGCAGCTGCCCCTGGTCGAGCGCCACCTCTATGGCGAGGACTACCTCCACGACATGCTGGCCGTGCTCGAGGGGGGCCGGGCGGCCGAGCTGGTGGTGCTGGGCCAGGGTTCCACCGGGGCCTCCAACGACCTGGCCAAGGCCACCGACCTGGCCATCAAAATGGTGCGCGAGTTCGGCCTGTCGGCCAGCCTCGGGCCCGTCGGCTACCCCTCGGGGGGCTCGGTGTTCCTGGGCG
>JBEKNX010000384.1:0-4576 GCA_049522375.1 Acidimicrobiales bacterium
ATGCCAGCACCTGGAGGCGGACCTTGGCCATGTCCTCGCCGTCGAGCCGGGCGGCCAGCGCCTCGGCCTGCTCGTCGGACAGGTCGGGTGCCTGTGCTTGGAGTTGGACGGCGCGCGCCCGCACCCCGGGGTCGGCGTCGTGGCCGGCCACCTCCGCCAGCAGCACGGTCGCCTGCGCGTCCCAGCTCTGTAGGCGGACCAGCAGTTCGAGCGCGGCGGCTCGAGCGGAGCTCTCCGGCTCGTTTTGCAGCATGGCGCCGAGCGTCGGGAGGTAGCCAGGCGTGAGCAGCCGAGCCTCGGCCAGGCGGCGGAGCACGCGCAGTCGCAGGCCGAGGTCCACTTGCGGGTCGAGGTAGTCACCCACGTCGACCAGGAGGCCGTCGCCCCAGTGCGGGCAGGACTCGGCGATGCTCATTGCCAGTGCCTGGATGGCCGCGGGGGAGTGACGGGCCTGCCGCAGAGCTTCGCCGGCCACGTCCTCGGCGACGCTCGGCAACGAGGAAATGGCCCCCATGACCACCGCCTCCTCCTCGTCGCTCAGCCCCTGGCGGGACAGCAGGGTGATGAAAAGTGGCGCCAGGCGCGCGTCCTGGTGGAGCCCGGCGGCCAGCCGGCCCAGGACGACGGTTCGCGTCGCCCGCTCGTCTTCGCGCTCGAGGGCCCCCACCAGCGCGCTGTAAAAGGCGCGGAGGTCGCTGAAGCGTGACCCGTCGACCTGGCAAAGCACCCCGGTCAAATGCCGCCGGGTGGCGCTGTCCGCCACGTCCGGTAGTACGTCGACCAGCATCGCCAGCATGCCCGGCTGATGCAGGTTTTGCATAGCCAGGGCCAGCATCTGGTCGCGGATGACCTGCTCACTGTGCGGGCCGGTCAGCGCCTGGCGCACCAGGGCGGCCAAATTGTCAGCCGGAGCGCTGATGGCTCACTCCCTAGCCACGGCGTCGACCCGGTCCAAGCGGATGGCGCAGCGGCCACCGGTCGTGCTCAGCTCGACCAGTTCGTCGTCCAGTTTGGCCACTGTCCCGCTCAATTGCCCGCTACGGAAGTAGACAACTACAGCCGCTTTTTCGCTCATGCTCTGCTCGAGCAGGCCGCGCAGGCGGCCCGGCGTTGTCACGTCGCTCATCGTCAGCCCCACCTCTGCTTCGGCCCGCTGGACGCACGGAGTATAGCCGGGGCCGGGCCGCACAACGCCCTTGCTCCTGCAACGCCGTCCAGGGTGGCCGCCGGTGGCCCGGGGGAGCCCAGCTACGGTGCTGGCACGCCAGACGGCGCCCACCCTTACCGTACAGCGTGGTGCGTCGAGGTCCAGCCAGCGGTGAAGGGAAGGAACTTCTACTGGCCCGACCGCGTTATGGTCACGTACCGCTAACTCCAGGTCTGCCGCTAGCGCTCATGAACTCCCCCGACACCTCGGGTGTCCCTTCCCTGAGCTTGGATGAACAGTCTCCGGTTTCTCACGTCAGATACCTCTCATCAGCTCAGGGAAAGGGTCCCTGCGCTTGAACTTTGGCACGTCTTTGTGAGTGGTTGTCGACCGACTTGTGATGGTTCTGTGAAGGCCGTTGTCGGTTCCCTGAAGCGACAGTCGGCGCCGGTTGGTCCAGGCGTCGGCCGAGCGCACCGAGGTGCACCCGGCGGTGAAGGGAAAGAACTTCTATTCGCGTGACCGGGTGTTGGTCACGTACCGGTAGCCCCTGAACGCGTCCGGGCCTTTTCCGCGTAAGCGAGGATCCTGGCTATCATCCGGTGCTGCTCGGGGGAGGCGATCAATGGCAGGCCCTGGGCACGCAGCTCTTCCCCTAAGAGCAGCTACGCCTGGACGGCTCGGCCTGAAGGCTGAGCCTGACCGGTCCACGAACACCTCCTGCACGGTCCAGCCCAGCTCAGCTGCTCGCTCGCGGCAGGCCTGCTCCTGGTGCGAAATCGGAAGGTCAGCAGCCGGCGCAGCGACGCGGCAGTAGATCGCCGCTCGCGCCGGGAGGACAATTTCTGCTGCTACGCCTAGCGATCGAAGAAACCTTCGCAGTTCGTGGACGGGATAGGTCATTTGCAGCGCGCGCCGAGCTTCTTCGCAACCCGTAGCTGCGCTGAGTCGTCGAACTCGACGCACGTGAACACCGGCGTACCGTTGTCCAAGCCGTCGGGGTAATAGCTCGGGGCCGTACCGATCAGGGGATCGGCCACCACCTGGCCGGGTTGGCCGAGGGGGCATTGATATCGTAGAGCCCGTCGGTTGAGAAAAAGGAGTTGAGCGCCTCGAAATCCGCGGCAGCGCCCGCCTGCATCTGCACAGGCGTGTCCACCACGAACGGGAGATGCACGAGCTTGAGCAGCTCGCTGGCTGCACGCGGGTACCCCGAGGTGCCCGGCAGGCGGGCGGCCACTGCTTTTGTCAGGTCAGTCGCGGCCGCCACCGAGTAGTGGTGATAATCCGGTGGACCGGCTTGGGCGCCGCGCTCCCACTGGAGCAGCGCGAGTGCAAAGTCGTGGTTCGGCGATTTCGCGCTCGAACCGTTTCCGGGGCCGTACAGGTTCGCCGGCGGGTGGCACGTACCGGGCACCCAACCTCGACGAACCGAGGTTAACATCACCGCTCCGGCTCCCACGAGCGCGTGAGGTTATCGACGTGTTGCAGAAGCCACACGTACTCGGCGATTGTTGACCACTTGGCTCAGCCCACGTCGGTGACAGGACTCCCGTGATTCACGCTGGATGAGGAAGAACTGTGGCCTGCGAGATGTTCACTTAGCCATGAAGCGCATCGGGTTCTTGTCGTTCGGCCATTGGACGCCCTCGCCGCACTCGCAGGCCCGCTCGGCCTCTGATGCCCTGCTGCAGTCCATCGACCTCGCGGTCGCCGCCGAGGAGCTCGGCGCGGACGGGGCGTACTTCCGGGTGCACCACTTCGCCAATCAGCTTTCCTCGCCGTTCCCGCTGCTCGCGGCTGTCGGTGCCAGGACCAGCAGGATCGAGGTCGGGACCGGCGTGATCGATATGCGCTACGAGAACCCGCTCTACATGGCCGAGGATGCCGGCTCGGCTGACCTCATCTCGGGCGGGCGCCTGCAGCTCGGTATAAGCCGTGGGTCGCCCGAGCAGGTCATCGACGGCTACCGCTACTTCGGCTACGTCCCGGCCGAGGGCGCCGACCACGCCGACATGGCTCGCGAGCACACGCGGGTCTTCCTCGAGGTCCTCAAGGGCGAGGGCTTCGCCGAGCCGAACCCCCGGCCGATGTTCGCCAACCCACCCGGCCTGCTCCGGGTCGAGCCCCACGCCGATGGCCTGCGCGAGCGGATCTGGTGGGGCGCCGGCACCCGGAAGACAGCGGAGTGGACCGCCGAGCAGGAGATGAACCTGATGAGCTCGACGCTTCTCACCGAGGACACCGGGGTGCCGTTCCATCAGCTGCAGGCCGAGCAGATCGAGCGGTTCCGCAAGGCCTGGGCCGGCGCCGGCCACGCCCGCGAGCCTCGCGTCTCGGTCAGCCGCAGCATTTTCCCGATCGTCAACGACCTCGACCGCGCCTACTTCGGCCGCGAAGGCAACTCGCAGGACCAGGTCGGGTCCATCGACGGCGGCAAGGCGCGCTTCGGCAAGACCTACGCCGGGGAGCCCGAGCAGCTCATCGAGCAACTGGCCCAGGATGAGGCGATCGCCGCCGCCGACACTCTGCTGCTGACTATCCCCAATCAGCTCGGTGTCGACTACTGCGCCCACGTCCTGGATTCGGTACTGAGCGACATCGCGCCGGAACTTGGCTGGCGCTGACCTACGCGGCATGGCAGAAGATGAGCACGATGGCACAGGTCGACGCTCCTGGCGGGTGGCTCAAGGAACATTAATTGACCTCCGGCATTGGTACCCGAGCTTCGCCCCCAAGCAGACCGGTGGTCGCTAGTTCGAGTGGCCCAAGGAGGGTCCGTCACACTCGGGGGGAGGGAGGCTTGGCCGGGCGTGCTCCAGGCACCCGGCGCCAGCTCACGGGCAGAGCCTCGCCCTCTGCGGTCGGGCCGGTCCTTGTGCTCGGCTGGGGTGGTAGCGGCGGCCGGGCGGCCGGGGCGGGGACGGGTGCCGGGGCCAGCGCCGCCGGCGAGCGCGCCCAGCGGGCCTCGTGGAACGGGGGGTAGCCCCACCACGGGGTCAGGCCGGCCAATCGGGGAGGCCGGGCCCCCGCTATGACCAGGGCGGTGCCCGGGGCCAGCCCGTGGACCTGGTCGATAGGCAGGCGGTCCTGGCGCCCTCCAGCGTGCGCAGGTCGCCGATCCCCGGGAGGAGGACCTTGGCGCCGAACAGGGAGAAGAACCCATCGGCGGCCGCCCCCGCCCGGGCCCGGGCCTGGGACAGGTCCTGTAGGCAGGCCATGATCAACAGGCCTTGCCCACAAAGATATCTAAATATCTATGGAGCCTCGGGCCAGTGAGGTCCTGTTCGGCAATGATGTGGGTTTCGGGAGGCGTGGGCACACGGGAAGGGTGCGGCGAAGAGGCCCCCGCTCGGGACGCAGTCCCGAGTTGCAAGGTTCTAGGCAGCCGACCCTAGGGTCACGGTGTCGCCGAGGGCATCATGCGCT
>JBEKNX010000385.1:0-4567 GCA_049522375.1 Acidimicrobiales bacterium
CGTATCATCAACACCGGCCAGGTGTGCAACTGCGCCGAACGTGTATATGTCCACGAGTCGATTGCCGCAGATTTCATCGAGAAGATGTCAGCAGCCATGGAGCAGACGGTCGTCGGCGACCCGTTCAACCGTGAGGTAGAGATGGGCCCGCTCGTCAGCCAGCGACAGCTCGAGCTCGTCGACCAAGCGGTGCACCAGGCGATCGCAGACGGGGCCAAGCTTGTGACCGGGGGCACGCGCTACGAGGAGAGGCCAGGTTTTTACTATGCGCCGACCGTGCTCGCGAACTGTGACCAGCGAAGCGACATTATGCAGAAAGAGATCTTCGGCCCGGTGCTCCCGATCGCCACTTTCTCGGACCTCGATGAGGCGATCGAGCTGGCCAACGATTGCGAGTACGGGCTCACCTCATCGATCTACACGCACGACCTCGACGTTGTTATGCGCGCGTGCAACGAGATCCGGTTCGGGGAGACCTACGTTAACCGCGAGAACTTCGAAGCCATGCAGGGCTTCCACGCCGGCTGGCGCAAGTCGGGGATCGGTGGCGCTGACGGCAAACATGGGCTTGAGGAGTACCTGCAGACTCACGTCGTCTATCTGGACTACAACACGGAGAAGCGCTAGCGGGCGACCAGCTCGCTGAGGCGCCCCCGGACTGCCCTGGCCGCTTGGCGCAGGGAGGGGTCGGGTTGGTACCGCTTGGTCGGGAACGATCTCGACACCAGCGCTCGCATTTCTCGCCGATCGCCGACCTGGCCGGCGGCGCGCAACTGGACGAGCAGGTTGCCGATGGCCGAGGCCTCCACCGGCCCGGCGACGACGTCGAGCCCGGTCGTCGCCGCGATCAACCCGAGGAGCAGTTCATTGGCCACGCCGCCCCCGACGACGTGTACCACCCGCACACTGTGCCGGGCCAGCTGTTGGGCCTCCTCTAAGGTCCCGGCGATGGCGAGGGCCATGCTGTCGACGATGCAGCGCACGAGCGCGGCGTCGTCGTCGGGCACGGGCTCGCCGTTGCGGGCGCACGCCGCTCGTACCAACGCCGGCATATTGCCGGGCCGGGCAAAATCGGGGTCGTTGGTGTCGACCAGCGAGCGAAAAGCCGGCCGGCGGGCCGCTTCCCCCAGCAGGTGACCGATATTCTGCGGGTGGCCGGAAAGCGCCCAGTTGCGCTCGCACTCCTGGAGCATCCAGTGGCCCATGACGTTGCGCAGGAAGCGCACGGTCCCGTCCACGCCGAGCTCGTTGGAGAAGTTTGCTCGCCGGCTGTCCTCGTCGATCACCGGACGTTCGAGCTCCAGGCCCACCAAGGACCACGTGCCGCTGGAGACATAAGCAAAATCTTCGACCAGGGCCGGCGCCGCCAGGACAGCCGAAGCCGTGTCGTGAGAAGCCACGGCGACCACGGAGACCGGAGACCTGATCTCGACACTGGCGGCCACTTCGGCCAGCACGGGCCCGACCATCTCTCCCGGCTTGACCACCGGTGCGAACAGGTCCGTACGCAAGCCGAGCAAGGGCAGCACCCATTCCACGAGCTCGCCTGTGCGCACGTCGACAAGTTGGGTAGTGGAGGCGTTGGTCCGCTCGAAACGCCGCTCTCCCGTGAAGAAATAGGCCAGCAGGTCGGGGAACAGGAGAAGTTGTGATGCGGCGCTATAGGCGGCGGAGCCCCGTTCCGCCATGAGCTGGTACATCGTGTTGATCTCCATCTCCTGGATCCCGGTGGCGTCATATATGCGCTTGGCCCCGACCAGCCGATCGGCCTCCTCGAGCCGGCCCGCTGTGCGGCCGTCGCGGTAGTGGAAGGGGGGCCCGAGCAGGTGGCCGGCCGGGTCGAGCAAGCCGTAGTCGACGCCCCAGCCGTCGATGCCGGTCCACAAAGGCTCGCCGCCTATCTGGCGAGAAAGCTCGGCCAAGCCTTCGAGCATGCCCTGGTGGATGCGCAGCACGTCCCAGTGCAGACCGTCGGGCAGCCTGACCGGTCTGTTGGCGAGCCTGATGACCTCGGAGGCGACCAGGCGATCCCCTTCGAGACGACCGGCGAACAAGCGGGCGCTCGAAGCACCAAGGTCGATGGCGGCATGGAGATGCGGCTTGGTCATAGCCGCACCAACCCGCTCACCGACGACGGCAGCCGCTGGGTGCCATCGCCGTCAGCCTCCCCAGCTGGAGCCACCGCCGCCGGCCCGCTCCGCCCGTACCCGTTCGGCGTGGCCTGAACGGGCATAAGCGGAGATCGGGTCCGGGTCGATGCCCATTTCCTCCCGTAGCTCAGCGAGCAGAGGTCGCACGTCCGAGCTGAAGGCGTCGACAAGCACACCGTTGGCTGTCATCACGTCGCCCTGTTGCTGAGCCGCCCTCAGCGCTTCCCGGTCGACCAGCAACGCCTTGGCCGTGGCCTCCTGGACGTTCATCACCGAGCGGATCTCGGCGGGCACCTTGTCCTCGATGTTGTGGCACTGGTCGAGCATGAAGGCGACACCTGAGCCGGCACGGTGGGCGCCCACGGCCACTATCTCGTTGAGGATGCGGAACAGCTGGTAGGGGTCGGCCGCGCCGACCAGGAGGTCGTCGTCGGCGTAAAAGCGGCTGTTGAAATGGAACCCCCCGAGGCGGCCGAGCCGGAGCAGGCTGGCCACGATGAACTCGATGTTGGTCCCCGGAGCATGGTGGCCCGTGTCCACCAGCACGTTGGCTTTGGGGCCGAGGGCCAGGCAGTGCGCCAGCGAGGTGCCCCAGTCGGGTACGTCCATGGTGTAAAAACCGGGCTCGAACAGTTTGTACTCGAGGAGCATGCTTACGCCGTCGGGCAGGGCGTGGTAGGTCTCCCGCAGTGCCTCAGCCAAGCGGTCCTGACGCGCCCGGATGTCGTCTTGGCCCGGGTAATTGGTGCCGTCTGCGAACCACAGGCTCACCAGCGGGGAGCCGACGGCAACGGCGATGTCCACGCACTCGAGCAGGTGGTCGGTCGCCTTGCGGCGCACCTTGGGATCGGGGTGGCAGACACTGCCAAGCCGGTACTCGTCCTCCTGGAAGATGTTGGGGTTGATGGCGCCGATGCGCATCCCGAGCTCCGCCGCATGTTTGGCCAGCTTGGCGTAATCGTCAACGCGGTCCCAGGGAATATGCAGGGCTACCGATGGGGCCACCCCGGTGAGGCGGTGGACCAGAGCGGCGTCGCCGATCTTCTCGTACGGGTCTCGGGCCGCCCCCGGGTTGCGGAACACCTTGAAGCGGGTCCCGGTGTTGCCATAGGCCCACGACGGCGTCTCGATCCATTGTTGGCGCAGCTCTTGCTTTATCTCTTTGGTAGATGTCATCAGAACCTTTCCCCCCTGCGTACAGCCACGTGATGGGCTCTTGTGAAGCCCGAGAGGCAGCCCCCTGGTCTGGCTTATGAGGGGCTGCCGAGAAAAAATGAAACGTTCAAATCGCCTCGCGTGCGAGAGTACCGCCTGCTGGTCGCGCTGTCAAGGGCCTCAGCCGAGGCGGTGCCGGCCCCGTCTAGGGAGCGACCATCACGATGTCGATGCCGAGCAGCTCGGCGACGGCCGCCAGATCCCCGGACCGGTGCCCGGTCCCCAGCGCCCAGTGATGGGCCGACTGAGCCGACCAGGCGTCGCACCACGCGCCCGGGTCGCAGGCGAAGTCGACCCGGGACGTGGTATTGCCTATCTGAAGCAAGGGACCGGACCGCACGGTCCCCTCGGAAACGACAAAGCGCAGGTCCCCCTGGCGTCCCTGGCTGATGCCGAACGCCGTGACTGGGCCGTGGGCCACGTCGAACTCCACCGAGACGCCCCAGCCTCTTTTGCCGTGGAAGACGCCCAGTCCTCTCAGTAGAGGGCGTCCCTCGCTGATGGCCAGATGGGCCGGGCCGTCGTGGCCCATTTCGACCACTCCGTCGTGGAAATTGAGTGCCTGCATCTCGGTGAACGAACCTCCCGCCCCCAGCCGGTCCATGATGAGCATGGCCAGGGAAGTGCGCAGCTCGTACTCCCCGCAGGCGGCCACGCCGGCCGCCGTCAACAACGAAGCACCCAGGATCAGCCCCGCTCCCAGGCGCTCGTGCAGTTCCCCGTCGAGCCCTCGGTGGTAATAAGCCAGGGAATCTAGCCCGAACTCCTTGACCAAGTGGTCGAGACCGACCGAAACACGCGCCGCCCAGTCGAGGTCCTCGGCTTCCACCGAGGGATCGATATCGAACACGGAACGGACTTGGCCGAGCTTGGCGGCCACCTCTTCGGCTGTGACCTTGGCCACCAGTACCCGCAGGTCGTCCATCTCGAGCACCTCGACGTGACCTCCCAGCATGGCCGGGACGAAGGTGAGGTCGGTGGAGACGTCGTACATCCCCGGGTAGAGGTGCCCCATGAGGCCGTGGCGGCCGCTGCGCAGCGCCTTGCGCACGGAGGCGGCCCGGGCCCAGCGGGCGATCCGCTCCCAGGCTCGTTCGTCAGCCAGATAGCCCGAGACCGATCGGAAAGGTATGCCGCAGCGCTCGAAGGCGTTGGCCACCTCGGGGAGCGGGCAACATCCGCAGTACGCCAGCCACTCTCCG
>JBEKNX010000386.1:0-4544 GCA_049522375.1 Acidimicrobiales bacterium
CCCGATGACAGAGCCGACGTTGACCCCGCCAGCGCGGCGAGGTCCGGGGACCGAGGTGATCTCGTTTGGCTCCATCTTCCTGGAGATCGTGTTCGGGCACCTCGACAAGCTCCCGCGGCCCGGTGAGGAGATCTACGTCGACCCCTTTGCCTTTTCGTGCGGCGGGGCCATAACCATCGCCGTCGGAGCCAGCCGGGCCGGCGCCTTGGCCGGGTTGGCCACCGTACTGGGCGACGATCTCGGCTCGAGGCTGGTGGTGGAACAATCCATCAGAGAGGGGGTCGACCTGTCCGCCTCACAACGGGTGAGCGGGCCCGTGGCCGGGATAACCGTGGTCTTCAACTTCAACGGGGACAGGGCTTTCGTGAGCCACATGCCGCCCCTGTCGCCTGACGTGGTGCCCGAAATCGAGCGTTGGCCCGAGATCCTGCGCCAGGAGCGACCGGCGTGGTGCTACTTGCACGCCAACGACCGGGTGGCCGACTTCTTGCCCGAAGCTCGTGCCCTGGGGACTCGGGTGGCCCTGGATCTCAACTTCGGGTCGATCGACCGCTACCCCGACGCCGTGGTTGAATGCGCTCGCCTGGCCGACCTCTTCCTCCCCAACGAAGAGGAGCTCTTGCGTCTCACCCGGCTGGAGGATCTCGGAGAGGCCATGACCCTGGCCGCGTCCTGGTGCCCCCGCGTGGTGGTGAAGCGAGGCCGGGCGGGGGCGATCGCAGTCGAAGACGGTAAACCCACACAGGTCACCGCAGGCCTCGAGGACGTCGTGGCGATGGACCGTACCGGTGCCGGCGACGCTTTCGCCGGGGCGATGATCGGGTCCCTGGTGCGTGGCGCCGGTCTCCTGGAGGCGGTGGTGGCGGGCAACAGCGCAGGGTCACGGGCGGTCGCCCGCTTGGGCGCCGTGGGCGAGATGCCCGTCAGCTGAGCAAAGCGGCCAATTCTAGAAAAGGAGCGTCGATATGAAGCTGGCGGTACTGGGTGGCGGCGGGGTCCGCATGCCCGCATTCGTGCGCGGCGTGCTGTCCGGGGGCGCCAACATCTTTGACGAGATAAGCCTGTTCGAGCCCGACCCGCTGCGCCGGCAGACCACCGCCCGGCTTGCCGTCGAGGTGGCGGGCGCCCTGGGCCACCCGGGAGTGGTGAGAGTGACGGCCGACTCCGAGGAGGCGTTCACCGACGCCTCTTTCGTGTTCTCGGCCATCAGGGTAGGAGGCGACCAGGGCCGGGTCATCGATGAGGAAGTGGCGCTGCGCCGGGGCCTGGTCGGTCAGGAGACCACGGGGCCGGGCGGTGCCGCCATGGCCTTGCGGACCATCCCGGTGGTCCTTGCCTATTGTGAGAGCCTCGCTCGGTGCTCTCCGGAGGCGGTCCTCATCAATTTCACCAACCCGGCGGGGATCATCACCCAGGCGATCTCCCTGCACGGCGGGGTGCGGGCAGTCGGGGTGTGCGACACGCCTAGCGGTGCCCTGGAGCGGCTGGGGGCTTTCCTTGGCGCCGAGCCGGAGACGGCGTCCTTCCAGTACTCCGGGCTCAACCACCTGGGCTGGATCTCCTCGTTCAGCGTGGAGGGAGAGGAACGGATCGGTGACCTGATCGGGCGCTATGAGGAGCTCCAGCGCTTCGACCACCGTTTCGCCGCCTTCGACGCCGACATGGTCCGCCGCGTCGGGGCTATCCCCACCGAGTACGTCTTCTATTACTACGACCCCCACCGCTATGTGGAGGGCGTGGCCCGCGCCGGTTCCAGCCGGGGCCAGGACGTCCTGCGGTTGAACGAGGAGCTCCTGGGCGGGATCGCCCGGTCCTTCGACAAGGGCGACGTGGAGGACGCTTGGTCGACCTACTCGCTGCTCATGGGGGTGCGCCACGACACCTACATGCGCACCGACACCGAGGGCGACAACCATCAGGCTCTGGCCCGCTCCCACCGGGTCGCCGAGGGCCCGGCCGCACTGGACGAGACCACGATGGGGGGTTATGAGGGGGTAGCGCTCCGGGTCATCGCCGGTCTCACTTCCCGGCGACCGGCGGAGGTGATAGTCAACACGCGCAATGGTTCCGCCGTGCCCTTCCTCGAAGGAGACGACGTCGTGGAGGTGCCCGCACTGGTAGACGGTGGCGGCCTGCACCCGCTGGTCCCCGGCGAGCTCCCGCGCTCGGCTCGGGGCTTGGTCACCCAGGTCAAGGAGTACGAGCGCACGCTGGTCGAAGCGGCCGTTACCGGTGACGCCGGCCTGGCCGAACTGGCTCTGTCCCTGCACCCCCTGGTCCCGGGGATCAGCGTGGCCCGCGACCTCCTGGCCGAGTACCGCCTGCGCCACGGCGCCCACCTGGCTTACCTGCATTAACGCACGAAGGTAGGAAGCCCCCGCCAGGCACGCTTACGACGCGCCGTAGTTCAGGTGATGGCTCCAGGCAGTTCGGAAAGGTCGGCCACGACGATGTCGGCATCGCTCAGGACGTCGGCCGGATGGGTGGAAGTGACGGCCACCACCAGAGCCCCCGCCGCCTTTCCTGCCGCCACTCCGGCTGGTGAGTCCTCGACGACCACACAGCTCGCCGGTGGTACCCCCAGGGCGGCCGCTGCCAGCAGGAAACCCTCGGGGTGAGGTTTGCCGAAATGGACATCGTCCGCCGTGATGAGGACGGGCGGGACCGGCAGCCCCGCCGCCCGTAACCGCGCCGCCATGAGGGGCCGGGGGCCAGAGGTTACGGCCGCCCACTGGCCGTCATCGAGCTTGGCCAGCAGTTGTCGCGCACCGGGGGTAGGGACCGCCCCGTTCACGAGCTCGGTGTCCAGGACATTGACGCGCTTTACGACGGCGTCCCTGACCCCGGGCTCGAAAAACTCGTCCACCACGTCGGTGTCCCGGCGGCCGTGGCAGGCTCTCAGCACCTGGTCGGCGTCCACGCCGAACTCGCCGGCCACCTGCTGCCACACGCGTTCGATGCTGGCCGAGGAGTCCACCAGCGTCCCGTCGATGTCGAACAGAAAGGCGCGCATACAGCCCGCAGAGTACCGCGGGCGCGTCGGGGGCCCGGTCCCCTCTATGCGGCCGCCTTTATACTCCAGCCCTGCCGGCGCCCGCTTATCCGGCGCCGTGCCTGCCGTGCTCATCTCGCGACGTTCAACACCCCGCAGACCTCGGTGGCCCAGGCGAGCGCCTGCAGGTAGCACCGCTCGACGTCTGCTGGCGCGGTCCCCGACCGTAGCTGGAAGTTTTCGCCCCCGACCTCCCAGGTCAGCACGTCCGCCAATACGCCACCCAGGATGCCGCGCTGCTCAAGCAGAGCATCCTCCAGTTCGCCGCTGAGGGACAGGCTGTCAACGATCTGGGCGAGAGACGCCTGGAGCAGCAACTGGAGCGCCGACAGCAGGCCGACCGTGTAGGCCGAGTCGGCCAAGCGCGGGTCGAGGATCCGGGCCATGAGCTCGGCCATCCGGGCGCGGGTCATGGCTATGTGGAGCATCTCGTCCGAGCCCGGCTGGGCACCGTCGAGCAGCATGAGGGTCAGCCAGGCCCGCAGGCGGCGCTGGCCGAGCAGCACGACGGCGTCCCGGACCGAGCTGAGGCGCCGGAAGAGGCCCTGGGAGGCACCGGCGCCGGCAACGCGCAGGAAGCGGTAGCTGAGGGCGGCGTCGGTCTGGACGGTTCTCTCGACCTCCCGGGCCGAGGTGTCGGGGTCGCACAACTTCTCGATCACCTGCAGGCAGGTGAGCCGGCTGGGGGAGAGGGCCTGGCCTTCGACGACCTCGGGCCGGCTGAGCAAGTAGCCCTGGTAGAGGTCGAAGCCGAGCTGGCGGCAGTCGTCTAATTGCCGGCGGGTCTCGACCTTCTCGGCCACCAGTTCCACGGCGAAGCCGCCGCGCTGGCCGACGGCGTGGGCCAGTTGGGCCGGCGTCAACGCCAGGACGTCGAGCTTGACTATCGAAACCAGGTCGAGCAACGGGTCGTCGTCTTCCCAGACGTAGTCGTCCAAAGCCAGCCGGTAACCGCTCTTGGCCAGCTGGCGGCACCCGGCGACTACTTCGGGGTCTCGCCGTACGTTCTCGAGGATCTCGACCACCGTCTGTGAGGGCGGGAAGGGGAGCTCTTGCTCACCGACGAGGAAGGCCCGGGTGGCGTTGACGAAGGCCAGTTTGTCGCCTACCAGGCTGCGCAAGCCGACGTCGAGGCCGGCGTGCACCAGGACGCCGGCCCTCATGGCGTCGCCGTTCAACCCGGGGAACGACGGGTCCCGGAACAGGAGCTCATAGCCACGTACACCCAGGTTGGCGTCGAAGATCGGCTGGCGGCCGACCAGGAACTGGCTCATCCGGCCCTTTCAAAGTTCAGTCCTCGCCGCTCGCTCCGGCTTGTCCTCCTTTCTATCGGCAGGCGGGAGCAAGGGCCAAACCGCCGGCGCCCGGGACGTACAGCAGGTAGCTGTGCTTACGCCGCCCGGGCGGGTAATCACGGGGCTAGCCCAGCCGTTGCACGAGCTACCCTTTTCCGGTGGGGCTCCAGCACCTCCTGTCGGCTACGTCGGCGGGC
>JBEKNX010000387.1:0-4495 GCA_049522375.1 Acidimicrobiales bacterium
GCCGCCGACCAGCCCTTCTCCAAGGAGGGCCTGACACTCTCCTACAACGGGGAGCTGTACAACTATCGGGAGATCAGATCAGAGCTCGTCGCCTGCGGGGTGAGGTTCCAGACGTCCTCCGATACCGAGGTGGTGCTCGAAGCCTGGCGCCGCTGGGGCTCGCGGGCCCTCTGGCGCTTCCGGGGGATGTTCGCCTTTGCGCTGCTCGACGAGGCCAGCGGCCGTCTGGTGCTCGTCCGGGACCAGATGGGAATCAAGCCGCTCTACTATCTGCGCCGCAACGGTGGTGTTGTGTTCGCGTCGGAGCTCAAGGCGCTGGTCGCTGCTGTCGGCACCGAGCTTCGAGTCGAGCCCGCCACCCTTGTGGCCTCCATGCTCTATTACTGGGTGCCGGATCAGCGCTGTTCCATCCACGGCGTGGAGAAGCTGCAGCCCGGATCGTGGATCGAGTTCTTTCCCGACGGCCAGGCCCGGTTGCAGAGGTACTGGTGCCTCGAGAGCGTGGCCGCGGAGGCGGCCTCTGGGCCTCCGATGGAACTTGGCGCGGTCATCGAAGGCTCGGTCGCCGCTCACCTTGTCGCCGACGTGCGGGTTTCGAGCTTTCTCAGCGGCGGACTCGACTCCAGCCTTGTGACGGTTCTCGCCAAGCGGGCGAATCCCGAATTAGATGCGTACACGATTCGCTTCCGCGCGCAGGACCAGCGTTTGGAGGCGATGCCCGATGACGCACTCTACGCCCGCAAGGTCGCCTCACAGTTCGGCATCACGCTTCACGAGATCGAGATCGCGCCCCAGGTCGCCGACCTCCTGCCGCGCATGGTGGACATCCTGGACGAGCCGATCGGGGACGCAGCGGCGATCAACACTCTTCTCATGTGCGAAGCTGCACAGCAGGCAGGGGTGAAGGTGCTCCTTTCCGGCATGGGGGCCGACGAGCTATTCGGGGGTTACCGCAAACACGCGGCGTGCCTGATGGCTGCCCGCTATGAGCGGTTGCCCGCCGGTCTTCGAAACGTCACGCGACGATCGGTCGATCGATTGCCAGTGACCGCGCGTGGCCGGGGCTTGCGCTACGCCCGTTGGGCCAAGCGGTTCCTGACCTTCGCAGAACTTCCGGAAGAGGAGGCATTCCGGCGCAGTTACTCGCTGTACGACGCCGAGGAGCTCGTCAACCTGCTCAGCCCCGACCTTGCCGACTGCGTCGAGGAGATCATCGAGGAGCATCGCGAGATCTATACGAACACCACTCTCACCGATCACTTGAACCGCATGTGCCTTGCCGATACCCGGCTTTTCCTCCCCGGCCTGAACCTCACCTACACGGACCGCGCCAGCATGGCCGCGTCCACCGAGGTGCGGGTTCCCTTCGTCGACACCGAGGTGGTCCGGGCGGCCTTCTCGCAGCCCGGATCTGCCAAGGTGCGCCACGGACGGGGGAAGGTGGTGCTGAAGCAGGCGGCAGAGCGTTCGCTGCCCAAAGAGATCGTGTATCGGCCCAAGGCCTCCTTCAGCGCACCCTTGCGAGCCTGGGTTAACCGCGAGCTTCGCCCTCTCGTCGACGACGTCCTGTTGTCCGGTGAGCTTGTCCAGACCGGCTTCCTCAGGCAAGCCGCGGTTGAACGCCTCGTTGAGGAGGAGCGCACCGGGCGGCACGACCGCTCCAAGCAGATCTGGCAAATGCTAACCCTGGAACTGTGGTTGCGGCATGCGCACGCACAGGGTGTTGCGGTTTGAGCTAGGGGTAGTCCGGTTCCCCTCTCTGCCGCCACCACCCGAACGGCATGACGCGTGAAAGGACATCATGAAACAGGTCGCACAGAACTACCGCTCCGGCGAGCTGAGCGTGGTCGAGGTCCCTCCTCCGGCATGCCAGCCCGGCGGAGTGCTGGTCCGATCCGTCTACTCCCTGATCTCGACGGGGACCGAGGTCATGAAGGTGAAGGAGGCCCAGCTCTCGCTCGCCGGCAAGGCGCGGGCTCGGCCCGAGCAGGTTCGACAGGTGATCGACACGGTGTCCCAGCAAGGCCCGGTGGCCACATACAAGAAGGTCATGAACCGCCTCGACTCCTACACGCCGCTGGGCTACTCGCTGAGCGGCGTGGTCACCGAAGTCGGTGCTGGTGCCGAGGAGTTCAAAGTCGGGGAGCTCGTGGCATGCGCCGGCAACGAGTACGCGCTGCACTCGGAGATCAACTGGGTCCCCGTCAACCTCTGTGTGCCGGTCCCTGACGTCGTTGCCCCGAAACTGGCGGCGTTCGCCACAGTCGGTGCCATTGCCATGCACGGAGTACGACGTTGCGAAGCCCAGTTGGGCGACAGTGCCTGTGTGGTCGGGCTCGGGCTTGTCGGCCAGCTCGTCGTCCAGTTGCTGGTGGCTTCGGGCGTGCTGGTCGTGGGACTCGACCCCGTTGAGGACCGCTGCAAGCTGGCCGAGCAGGCGGGGGCCCTGGCCTGCGCTCCTCCGACTGCCGAAGGGCTGGACCGGATCGAACGGTGCCTGGCGGAGACTGGTGCGGGTCTCGGCGCCGACCACGTGGTGCTGGTGGCGGGCGGGTCGTCGAACGGCCCGGTGGAGGCTGCCGCCCGATTGGCCCGCGACCGCGCCCGCGTGGTCGACATCGGCAAGCTCCGCCTCGACCTACCGTGGAACGCTTACTACGACAAGGAATTGGACGTGCGGTTCTCCCGTTCGTACGGGCCAGGTCGCTACGACAAGCGCTATGAGTTGGACGGCATCGACTACCCGCCGGGATACGTGCGGTGGACGGAGCGGAGGAACCTTGCTTGCTTCCTCGATCTCGCGGCCCGGGGCGCGCTCGACGTCGAGTCACTGGTGTCCGACGTCTTTCCATTGGAAGACGCCGTTGAGGTCTACGATCGCCTCAGCTCGGGTGCGCTGCACGGAGTGGGCTTCCTCTTCGAGTACCCGACCGCCGAAGAGGCCCCGTCCCAGTCGAAGCCGACCTCGGGCCCGAGCCCCATCACAGCCCGCCCACCTGACGCCCATCGTCGCGCGACGGCCGGCCGGGTGCGCCTCGGCTTCATCGGTGCCGGGAACTACGCGTCCTCAATGCTTCTCCCGATCCTGGCAGGTATGGAGAACGTCGAACTTCGCCGCGTGGCCACGAGCCGGTCGCTCACGGCACTGAACGCGCAACGTCGATTCGGCTTCGCCTCGGTCGGCACCGACAGCGAGACGGTGCTGGCCGACGGGACGGTCGACGCCGTGTTCATAGTCACCCGCCACCATTCACACGCCGAGCTCACCTGCCGCGCCCTCCAAGCCGGCAAGACCGTGTTCGTCGAGAAACCCCTGGCGCTCTCCGACGAGGAGCTGGCCCGGGTGTTGGACGTCGTGGCCGCCACGGGCAACGACCGTCTCATGGTCGGGTTCAACCGGCGCTTCGCACCGATGCTCGTCGAGATGCGGGCCCGGTTCGGCGCCTCGACGGCCGGCAGCGTTGCCCGTTACTCCGTCAACGCCGGGACTCTCGGGGCGCAGAGCTGGTACGGCGATGAGACGCTCGAGGGCTCGCGATTCGCCGGTGAAGGCGGCCACTTCATCGACACCGTGAGCTGGTGGCTGGGCGCCCGGCCCGTAGAGGTCTACGCCATGGGGGCCCGGGACACCCATGATCTCCAGGTCAACCTGCGGTTCGACAACGGATCGATCGCCACGATCGCCTATTTCACGAACGGGAACTCTCGCTATCCCAAGGAGATCTTCGAGGTTGCGGCCGCGGGTCGAACGGCCCGGCTGGACAACTTCCGGCGGTCGCAAGTCTGGAGCGGGCGCCGGCGACGCGTCAGCCGGGTCTTCGGGGCGGCAGACAAGGGTCAGGGCCGGCAACTCGAGCTCTTCATTGAGGCGGTGCGAAGAGGCTCGCCGATGCCCATCTCGCTGACCTCGCTCGTCGAGACGACTCGTGCCACGCTGTCGGTCGCGCGCAGCCAAACGAGCGGTCACAGCGAACCACTGTGAACCAGGACTGGCTGCGGTGGTACGTACGCCGGCTCGGGAGGATGTCGCTCGGCGAGGTGGCTTGGCGAGTTCATGACGATATCCGGCGGCAGACCTGGGCCCTCCGCCAGGCCCGCCCCGGGGCGTTACCCGGGGCGCGACGACCGCGCGCGGGCCAGGGCTTCACATCGGCCGTCCCGCCCAGTGCTCGTTCTACGGTGCCGGCAGGCGTACCCGAGGGACTCGTGGCGGCCGCCGCCCCACTCCTCGAGGGACGCGGGGAGTTCCTCGGTGTTTGGAGAACGGACCTGGCGGTACCCGATTGGTATCTCGACCCGATCACGGGCCGCCGGGCACCGCAGGACAAGCGTTCCTTCCGGATCAACACGCGCTCGGAAGCCGAGACCGGGAACATCAAACAGGTGTGGGAGCTGTCCAGGCTGCAGCACTTGACACTCCTGGCGGCAACGTGGTTTGTGACCGGCGACGATGCCTACCCAGCGGTCGTGGCGGACCAGTTGCGGTCGTGGTGGC
>JBEKNX010000388.1:0-4486 GCA_049522375.1 Acidimicrobiales bacterium
GTTAATTGCGAGCCGCCCCAGTGGTGTGGTTTTCATGGCGGGAAAGAGAAGGAAGTCCACAAAGCTCCCGGCGCCGGCAAGGAAGTGGACGAAACCCCTACCCAAAAGGGCGGGTTACCAGGGAGTTCCGCGCCAAAACGGGGCCGCGTACCAAGCCGGGGTGTCCTGTCGCTTGCCAGTGGCGGTCCGGGTGGGGAGCGGGGATGCTTCCCGGGGTCCTAGCTACTACGGCTCGGGCCGGAGGTCGCCTCGTCGATGGCGCCGCCGTAGCCGTTCGGCCCGGAGTTGTCGATGTCGGGGTCGTTGGGGTTGCCGGCGGCCGAGTTGCCCGACAACGTGAAGGCCGAACTGCGGTTTATCCTGTCCCAGGCGGGCATCAGCACCGACGATTTCCGAGCCGCAGGCGCACGACAGGCGCTGGATCATCGACCTCCAGTCCGGGACGCAGTCCCGGGACGGCGACTTGGGGTAGTTGCCCCCGAAGACAAGGGGATGCCGCTGGGGTGCCTGTGCTGGGTGCTCAGTCCCTGTTGCCCCGGGCTCAGCGAAGCAGGACCCTGGTGGCAGTCACGAGCGCGGCGTCGTCGGAGCACAGCCAAGCGACCACCTTCGCTACGTCGTCTGGCTGTGCCACGTGCACAAGATAGGGGTCAGAGGCCACGAGCGCCCGTAGCTCGTCGTTGACCCACCCGGTGTCAGTCACCGGCGGGAGCACGAGGTTGGCGGTGACGCCGTGCTTGGCCAGCTCGCTGGCGGCGGACATGGTGTAGTTCTCCAGGGCTGCCTTGGCGGCGCCGTAGGTGACCTCGCCCGGGAAGCCGTGCTGGCCTCCCGAGGTGAGGGACACGATCCGCCCCCAGTTACCCCCCCGAGCGAGGAGCCTCCGGCTGAACTCGGCCATGAGCAGAGCCGAAGCCCTGGCGTCGACCCCAAAGGTCCGGTCGAAGACGTCCGCCGTGACGACCGCCATCGTGCGGCCGGCACCGTCGAGGCGCCCTGGCACGAAAGAGTCGCCGCAGGCCCAGCCTGTGGCGTTGTTCACCAAAATGTCGACGGGGCCGAAGGTCGCCTCGGCAAGATCGAAGATCCGCGCTGGGGACTGTGGCTGTAGCAAGTCAGCCTCGATGGCGGCCGCGCTACCTCCGTCGCGGCTGATCTCGTCGACCGTCTCATCAGCGACGCGGAGCCGGTTGACGTTGTACTGCACCGGCGTGCCAGTGTTGTCGTCCACGGGCACTCGCCAGCTTGTCACCACCACCGAGACCCCACTGGCCGCCAGCCGCTTGGCCGTTGCGGCACCAATGCCATGGTTGGCCCCCGTGACGATGGCTACGTGCCGCACGGGGGGAGTGTAGCGTGGCCTCAACCAGTGGGGGGCTAAAGCTCTCAGGCGCTCGGCGTCACGCACCCGGGAGCCTCGAAGGCCCGTGACGTTTGCGTCGATGTCACCACTCTCGTGTTCGCCGCGTAGATGGCTAGGGTGCCCGGCCCTCCCACGCCGTGCGGCCGCTGGCCGCCAGGAGCTGGTTGCGGTCGACCTTGCCCTGCGGGGTCATGGGCACCGTGCCCACGATGTGGATCTCGTCGGGCAGCATGGCGGCGGGCAGCCGCGCCTCGGCGGTGACGAAGAGGTCGGCCACGGAGGTCTCGGGAGGCGCCTCCACGAAGGCGGCGATGCCGGGCGCGCCGGAGATGTCGACCAGGGCGCAGGAAACGGCGGTGACCCCGGGCACGTCCCAAAAAGCCCGGGCCACTTCGGCCAGGGATATGCGCACGCCGTGGCGTTTGACGACGTCGTCCAGCCGGCCCACGTAAAGGTACCGGCCCGCACCGTCCCGGTAGACGAGGTCGCCCGTCTTGTACAGCGTCCGGCCCGGGACGACGTCGTCCCGCAAGACTTCCCGGGAGAGCCCGTCGTCGCCCCAGTAGCCGTGCATCAACTGCTCACCGCCGACGAACAGCTCGCCGGGCACACCGTCGTCGTGGACGAGCCGGCCGTCCTCGCCCAGAAGGAAAAACTCGGTCCCGGGGTGGGGGGCCCCGATGGGTACCCGGCCCGAGGCCACGTCCTCGGCCGTCACCGGGTAAGTGGTCACGGCGATGGTCGTCTCGGTGGGGCCGTAGCGGTTGAACACTCGCACTTCAGGTAGGACGGACCACAGTTTGCCCACGTCGGCGGCGATGCATTCCTCGCCTCCCAGCAGCAGCACCCGGAGCTGGCAGCCGGCCAGGCGCACGGACTGGCGGGCGCGCATGACCAGGCGCAGGTAACTGGGCGAAAAACTGGTGAAGGTGACGGCTTCGTCCACCACGAACTGGTAGAAGCGCTTGGGGAACAAGATGTCTTCGCGGCGGGGGACGATCAATAGGCCCCCGGCCACCAGGACGGGGAAGACCAGGCCGTAGGACCCGTCAAAATTGAACGCCGACACGGCCAGCCCGCGCACCGTCTCGTCCAGGCCGAGGGCCTCGGCCGTCCGGCACGTTTCCCAGCACACGGCCCGCTGCGAGGCGCGCACGCCCTTGGGCAGGCCGGTGGTGCCCGAGGTGTAGATCAAGTAGGCATCGCGCTCGGTGTCCGCCGAGCGCGGTGGCGGGGAGGAAGAGGCGGCGGCGGCGACCTCGCCGGGCGTGGCCGTGGGCCGGCCGAGGTCCCGCAGGGCCAGGCCCTGCTCCTCCCGGGCCACCACCAGAGCGGGGTGGCAATCCTCGATCACGGCGGCCACGCGGAGCGGTGGGCCGTTGGGCTGGAGAGGCACCCACGCCGCTCCCAGCCACAGGCAGCCCAGGGCCAGGACCACGAACTCGGCCGAGTTGGGCAGGTAGAGGGCGACCCGGTCGCCGGCGCCGACGCCCAGGGCGCTGAGCCCTGAAGCCGTCCGGGCCACGTGCTCGGCCAGCTGCTGGTAGGTGAAGGAACCCTCGTCGTCCCGCAGCGCCAGGCGGGCCGGCCGGTGGGCGGCGTGGCGCAGCACCAGGCCCAGCAGATCGGTCGCGTCCGTCGTCGGCGCGGGCGTCGGCGCGGGCATAGTCGCCAAGGACTTTATTTTTACCCGACGGCGGGCCCCGGTCGGCCGCGGCGGCCCAGAGCGAGATGGGCCGCCTCCTGGGTGGCGGTCTCCCACAACCGGCTGAAGTAATGGCGGGCCAGGTAACGCTCCTCCACCGCTTGGCGCGCCCGTTTGGTCATGAGCTGCACTTCGGCCTGGTTGGCCGGGTCCCGCACCCAGGTGATGGCCGCTCGCAGGGCGGCGGGGTCGTTTTCGACGACCAGGGCCGTCTCCCCCGGGACCACGTAGTCCCGCACCCCGGGGGCGTCGGTCACTATCAACGGCTTGCCCGCCAGCATGGCGCTGAGGTAGGTCGCCTGGCCGGCGCTGCGGGCCGCCGGGCGCAGGGGGACCACTATCAGGCTGGCCCCGACCATCGTCCGGTTGTACTCCTCCTCCGGCATCGAGGCCACCGTCACGTTGGCGGGCAGAGGCTGCGACGGCCGCCACGAAGAGGCCACCCGTACGGGGACGTCGAGGCCTTCGGTCGCCTTGACCAGGAGGTCGTAGTCCCGGTAGCTGATGCCCCCGGCGAACACGTAGCCCTCATCGGTGGCCGAGCTGGCCAGGTCGCGCCACAACGTGGCATAGAAGGGAATGAAACGCACACGGCTCCCGTCTACGCCCCAACGTCGCTCGAAGTCCCGCTTTTCGTCGGTGGACAGCACCCCGTACACGACGTGGCGCCCGTCGGTCGCCCGCACCCCCCAGCGGCCGAGCCGGGGCAGCAGCCGCTGGGCAAAAGCGGGCAGGCGGTCCTCCAACGCCTGGCTGGTGACGTCCCAGGTGGCGTCGCTCACCAGTACCAAAGGGGGGTAGCGCCAGCGCAGCTTTATCAACAATGCCGCCACCGCCTCGACGTAGCCGGCGCTGAAGCCGCTCGTGCCCCGCAGGATGACGGCGTCCGCCCCTTTTGCGGCCCGCAGCAGCTGGCGCAAGAACCGCCAGTAGCCCCACTCGTGGGGGAGCACTGTTTTTACCGGGCCGGGCCACGGCCCCGAGATGGTAGCGACGACGCGCCCGGCGCACTGGGCCATCACCGTCTCGGTCAGCAGGGGCAGGGCCTGGCGGCGCGCCCCCTGGGTGAACAGCGTGTGGTCGATGGTGGGGAGCACGACCATGCGGAACCCGGCCTTCTGGCCCCGGCGCCACAGCATCAGCCCTTCGCCCCGGCGGACCTGCCTGCCCTCATAGCGGCCCGACAGGACCAGGGTGCCCACGCCGCGGCGGGCCAGGCGGGCGAGGGCGAACGCCGGGACGTAACCGCGGCCGAGGCGGTGCGCGAACCACCACTTCACGTCCTCCGCCCGCCTCGACAGGGCGCCCAGGTAGTGGTGGCCGGGCAGGTGCGACCCGGCCCGGTGCAGGACGGCTATGGCCTGCTCCAGGCGCGCCCGGGGGCGGGCGCCCCCGGGCGCCGCCTCGGGGGACCGGGC
>JBEKNX010000389.1:0-4465 GCA_049522375.1 Acidimicrobiales bacterium
TCGGCGTGCCCGCGATACGCCGAGCAACGACTATGTGTGGTACATCGATGCTCGAAATAAGGAGGGCCCCCGATGCCTGCTGTGACTGTCAATGATTTGTCGACGCTATCGAAGGTGCCGGTCCCTGACCACTCTTCGGCCAGAGAACGACCGGTGAGGTCGGTGACCACGGCTCCCAGCGGCCTGGAGGGGGAGGGGTTCCCGGTCCGCCGGGCCTTCGCCGGGATGAGCATGCGCGACCTCGACCCCTTCGTGCACATGGACCAGATGGGCGAGGTCAACTACGCGCCCGGCGAGCCGAAGGGCACCCCCTGGCACCCGCACCGCGGGTTCGAGACCGTGACCTACATGATCGACGGCACCTTTGCTCACCAGGACTCCAACGGCGGCGGCGGCCTCATCACCAATGGGGCCACTCAATGGATGACCGCCGGTGGTGGCATCCTGCACATCGAGACGCCGCCCGAAGAGCTCGTGATGTCAGGTGGGCTGTTCCACGGCATCCAGCTCTGGGTGAACCTGCCCGCCAAGGACAAGATGATCTCCCCCGCCTACCAACCCCTCGAGGCCGACCAGGTGGCGCTATTGTCCTCGGCCGACGGCGGGGCCCTTGTCCGTATCATCGCCGGCCGGCTCGGCGAGCACCGCGGTCCCGGCTCGACGCATTCCCCGATGGCGATGATGCACGCCACACTGTCCCCGGGGGCCTTACTGGAGCTCCCCTGGGACCCTGCGTTCAACGCCCTCGTCTACGTCCTCGACGGCGTCGGCCGAGCCGGCCGGGACGGCCAACCCGTGCGCACCGGCCAGCTGGTGGCTTTCGGCCCGGGAGACTGGGTGAGCGTCCGGGCTGACGACCGTAAGAGCTCCGGCACCGAGCAGCTTGACGTCCTGGTACTGGGGGGCCGGCCCATAGGCGAGCCCGTCGTGCATTACGGGCCGTTCGTGATGAACACCCGGGACGAGATCATGCAGGCGCTGGAGGACTTCGAAGCCGGCCGTCTCGGCCACATCCCCCCCAATGCGCTCATGCCTCATGTCCCCGATCCCGTCCCGGTGCGGGTGGAACAGACGGGGATCTAAGACCGTCCCACCGAGCACCCGGCCCGATGTCCCCGAGCGACCGATGTCCCCGAGCGAGTTGTGATGTTCCTGCGAAAAAATCGCCGCTACTCCACAAAACGGCCGAGTGGGATGTGAGGAACTCCACAAAACGGCTCTCGGCCAGGGAGACGCTCAGGCCTGGGGTAGTACAGGTGCAGGGGGCGGGTCCTCGAGGAAATCGGCCGTCGGTACGAAGAAAAGTGTACCGGTGACGGCCCTGGAGAAGTCGAGGATCCGGTCGTAGTTGCCCGCAGGGTCACCGAGGAACATGTTTTCCAGCATTTTCTCGGTGACGCTCGGGGCACGCGAATACCCGATGAAGTAGGTGCCGAATTCTCCATTGCCGACCGTACCGAAAGGCATGTTGTCGCGCAGTATCTGGCGTTCGGTCCCGTCGGGGCCGACGATGGTGTTGAGGGCGACGTGGGAATTGCTCGGCTTGACGTCGTCGGGCAACTCGACGTTCGACAGTTTCGTACGGCCCACAGCCCGCTCCTGCAGGTCGACCGGGAGCGCGTTCCAAGCGGCCAGGTCGTGCAGGTACTTCTGCACGATAACGTAGCTCGCACCGGCGAAGTACGGGTCCTCCGCTCCGATCGTGACGGCCTCCGTCGCCGCTCGGTCCGTCGGGTTCTCGGTCCCGTCTACGAAGCCGAGCAGGTCGCGCTCCTCGAAGTACTTGAAGCCGTGCACCTCGTCGACAACGGTGACGGCGCCCCGCAGGCGGTCCATGATCTGGGACGCCAACTCGAAGCACAAGTCGAGGGCCCCGGCCCGGATGTGGAACAAAAGGTCGCCCGGTGTGGCGATGGCCCGGTGCTTCGAGCCGTTCAGCTCGCGGAACGGGTGCAGCTCGAGCGGGCGGGGCGCACCGTAAAGCCGGTCCCAGGCCGACGACCCGACGCCGGCGACTACGGCCAGCCGTCCTTCCGGCACCCGGAAGCCGACGGTCCGCTGCAGTCCCGACAAATCGGCCAGTAGGTCGCGGGCCGTGGCCTCCGCTCCCGGCGCTACCGTCATGACGAGGAAGATCGCCGTAGCCGTGAGCGGGGTCAGCACGGGCTGGGACGTCGGTGGCGTGGGGGCCGCCACCGGCCCTTGAGGTACCGTCACGCCGACGCAGCCTAGCCCGGAGCGCGTGCGGCTATTGGACCGTCGACTTCGTCATGCCCCCACCGCCGGTGAGCTTGGCGGCGAGGGCAACGGGGAGCACCGTCAGCGCCAGGACGGCGGTAACCACGACGTTGACCTCGGGCAGCTGCTGACCAAGCCGGATCGCTCCGAAGATCCAGATGGGCAACGTCGTCTGGGCCCCCGCCGTGAACGTCGTGACGATGACCTCGTCGAAGGAGAGGCCGAAGGCCAGCAGGGCGCCGGAAACGAGCGCGGTGGCGATCGTCGGCAAGGTGATGTAGCGGAAGGTCTGCAGACCGTGGGCACCCAGGTCCATGGAGGCTTCGGCGAGGGACCCGGAAGTACGCCGGAGGCGGGCGATGACGTTGTTGTAGACGACCACGATGCAAAACGTCGTGTGGCCGACGACGATTGTCGTGAGCGAGAGGTTGATCCCGTCGAAAGTGAAGAACGAACAGAGAGCCAGACCGGTGATGATTCCCGGGAGCGCGATCGGCAGCACCAAGAACAGCGAGATCGCCTCCCTTCCGAAGAAGCGGAACCGGTGGACGCCGAACGCCGCCGCCGAACCGAGTAAGAGGGCCAGTAACGTTGCCGCCACTCCGGCTTTCACCGAGAGCCAGAGCGCGCTACCGACGGCGGGGTCGTTCCAGGCCACCGAGAACCAGTGCGTCGTGAAGTTCTTGATCGGCCAGCTCTGGATGTTCGAACGGTCGGGGCTTGCGCCCGCCAAGGCCGGAGAGCCGGACCATATCGAGCGTCCGCTCCGCTCGGCGGCGGCGCTCAGCGGAGGGGACGTGGCGGACCTTCAGGCCGTACTCGACGTTCTCGATCACGCTCAAGTGCGGGAACAGCGCATAGTCCTGGAAGACGGTGTTGACGTCGCGCGCGTAAGGCGGCTGCCGGGTGACATCGGCCCCACCGAGTTCGACCACACCGCTGTCGGGCCGTTCGAACCCGGCGATGATGCGCAGCAGCGTCGTCTTCCCAGAACCCGAGGGACCGAGCATCGTGAAGAACTCGCCCTCGTCAACCTCGAGGTCCACGCCGTCAACCGCCAGGACGTGCCCATAGCTCTTCCGCACCGCCACGAGACGCACGGCGGGGCGGGCGGGGCGGGAGGGCACCGACGGCCCGACCTCGGTCGGGGCGAGGCTCACGGCGCCCCTGTAGTCATGAGGCCGTAGATTAGCGCCCGCTTACTATCAGCCGGGCGAGCCTTCGGCCGATAGGGAGGTGACGTCACCGGGAAGGGCCCGGGGGTCACCCGGGTTGGACGGTTGGGAGGCACGGATGAGCCAGTTCATGGTGGGGCGTCAGCCGATCTTCGACGCCAAATCGCGGGTGCACGGCTATGAGCTGCTGTTCCGTGGCCCTGACTCCCAGAGGCCGGACGGCGACGCCATGACCGCCGACGTCCTGGTGCATTCCATCCTCGACGTCGGCCTGGATGCCCTGGTGGGCGACAAGCTGGCCTTTGTCAACGCCACCAAGGCGTTCCTGGTCGGGGAGCAGGAGCTCGTCCTGCCTCCCTCGCAGACGGTGGTCGAGATCCTCGAGAACGCTCCCCGCGACCCCGAAACGCTGGCGGGTTGCCAGCGTCTGGCTCAGGAGGGCTACACCCTCGCCCTTGACAACTACCGCCCGAGGCAGGACCACGACCCCTTCCTCGACTTGGCATCGATCGTCAAGCTCGACGTCCTCGCCGTGCCGGCGGCCCAACTGAGCGAGGCGTTCCGGCAATGCTCTTCGTTCGGTGTGCAACTGATCGCCGAGAAGGTCGAGACCCGTCAGCAGCTGGAGGCGTGCCAACAGCTCGGCTTCGACCTCTACCAGGGCTACCTGCTCAGCCGGCCCGAGGTCGTCGAAGGCCACGAGCTCAGTTCGAGCCGGCTCACCTGCCTGCGCATCATCGACAAGCTCTGCGACCCCCGCACCTCCGCGGCCGAAGTCGAGAGCATCGTCCGGACCGACGCCGTCCTCAGCTACCAGTTCCTGCGGGCCGCGGGCGCCGGCGCCGCCTGGGGTTTCTTCCGGCGGCTGAGCTCGGTCCGCGAGGCCGTGGTGCTGCTCGGTGAGCGTCGTATACGCGCCCTGGTCATGCTCATCCTCCTCAACGGCGCCCACGACGGCTCCGACGAGCAGCTCAACATCGCCATGACCAGGGCCCGGATGGCCGAACTGCTGGCCATGGAGACCGAGCCGCGCTTGGCCGGCTCGGCGTTCA
>JBEKNX010000390.1:0-4451 GCA_049522375.1 Acidimicrobiales bacterium
GTTCGCATCGCCGGCAACTGGGTAGCCATAACCCTCTGACGGTTTCCATCTACGCCCACCGTGCACCGCCAAAGCTCTGTCCAGGAGGCAGTCGTAATTGAACGAAATGAAGGTGTCTCCCGGGCTCGCCATCGTAGCCAGGGCGGCGTGGAAGGCACATTCTCTATCTGCGAGGCTCATGGCGAATAAGAGCGGCAGTGCGCGTCGAAAATAAGCAAGGTGCCATTTGTAGTTACGCCGTCGTCCTGCCTTGGCTGGCACATCATGAATGAACTGATCATAAAGGTAAGCCTGCGAGTAGAACGTCTCCATTCCGATCTCAAGGCTTCCGAACTCTTGCACGACGAAATCGAGGAGCTTGTGGATCTGGATGTTCGTTCTGCCGAGGCCGCTGGCGCGCAGAAGCCTGAAGAAGTCCGCGTCCATCGGTGGTTTGCAGACCGTCCCGGGCGTGACAAAGTGGGCGCCACGTGTGGCGCCTGCCCCAACCACGATGGCGACTTCCCTCCGTCGCTCATAGTTGAAGGGCGTCAGGTCCATGGTCCTGGCACCGTTATAGCCGCTGGGAGCGGTACCGACGCGTATTCGCCCGCTGACACATCCGGACTGACCGTCACGAAGTTGGGTGCCCCAAGTGCAGTTTTGGCCAAGGTGCCCGCTCCACCCGCGGGCACCGCCACAGTGCGCCCACCACGATGGCGGAATACCGCTTAGCCTCCGCGCTCCCGCCGAATGGGCGCGCCGACAACGACGACGGTTTCATTGGCGCCGGCTGGGGCGGTGGAAGCCTCAAGGCTCTCCCCCCTGGCCGGCGAACAGGACGTCGGCTGACGGCTTCCAGTTCGCTTCATTTCTCTGCCTGGTGGTACCCACGTCGCGCCTGAAGCTGTGCCACAACGTCCTCGACCGGGCTCTCGGTCAGCGATCGGAACAACCGCGTCGTGGCGGGCTCGCAGTCGAGGTCCAGGTCGCCGAGCCGCTGCTGCAACAACCTCCAAGTCCTATGGACGACACCCGTACCGCGGGTTCTCGCCTGCAGCGCCATCAGCCGCCGGTAGGGCTCCTCGGCGTACAGGTCAAGCTCGATCGCTCGGTCCAACGCCACCTCAGCTGCGGCCGCCGAGCCAAGGCGCTCCTCCAGCTCCGCCACGCGCAGCAAAGCGTCAAGTGCGCGTCGGTGCAGGTCTTGACGCACTGGCTCTGACCATAGGTAGTCCGTACCCTGGGCAAAGTCCCCTCGGTAGACTTCGACGGCGGCCTGCAGAGCTTCGAGGACTGCCCGATCGTCTGCGGCACGGCCCGCCCGGCTGAGTGCCGCCTGGAAGCCCCAGACGTCGCAGTTCACCAGCTCGCGGGCCAGGCGGTACGCCTCGCCGACCTTCACGAAAAGCCTCACGTCGTCCCCCGCTTTCGCGCACAGGCGGGTCTGCAGGTTGGTGGCCGCCAGCCAGAAACGCTTGTGGACGCGGTTCGGCTCTGTGTCGGGCCAGAGGCTGTCGACGGCCGCGTCGATCGTCGCCCCCTCCGGCCGCAGCAGGTACCAAGCCAGTAGTTCCCGGGCGATATTGCGTAGGCCGGTGGCGACGGTCTCCCCCGCGCTGGTGATCTCGTACGGCCCGAAGAGGCGCACGACGATCGGTGCGCTCTTTTCCGGGCCGTCGAGGATGGCCACCGGCCAGGGCTCAGGACGAGATGCCTCAGCTGCCTTGGGGGGCAAAGCGCCCTCGTTAGCGTCAGCGGGGCCGCTCTCGGGGCGTTCCTCGGCTTGGGCAAGCACACCCAGCACATCGGTCGCCTCGTCCGCCGCCAGCCCGAAAAGGCGGAGCCGGGCCAGCCGTTCGGCGGCCGCGCCCTCGGCGCGGGCGACCCGCCGCTCCTGGTCCACCTCGATCTGGCAACCAATGCCGGGCCCCCCCAGGAGCACCGCACCGAGGCCGAGCTTCGGCCCCGCCGCCAGGGTCGGTGCCAGGCGCCGAGAAAGCTCGGACCCGACTGGGCCGAGCACCGCCAGGACGGCGGGGACGGGTTCCCAGGTGTTGGCCTCCCGGTAGGCGGCGACGTCAGGGCAATCGGCGTCGGCCAACTTCCGGGCGCGCGACACCGCCGCGGCCTCGAGGGCCCGCACGGCAGCTTCGACGGTCTCGGTGACCCGGACGCCCGGTACGCCTTGCAGCCCAGGGCACAGGCGGCCCGCCACCGCCGCAGGGATCAGCACCTCGGACGCCACCGGGCCGGCCCTAGTAAGCGTCGCCGTTACCCAGGAACGGGCGACGTCGTCCGCCCCGGGCCCGACCAAACCCGCCCCGCCCAGTTCGCAGAGATCCACTTGGACCGGGGCGCCGTCGCCGTCCACGCCCACCTCGATGCGGTCGGGGTGCTCCCGGCGCCCGAGGTCGTCCTCGGGGAGCTCGGGGCAAGGGTCGTCGAGCACCGTTGCGGCCAGGCCGGGCGAAGTTTCGCCAAGGCCAGCCGCCAGGTGGCGGAGCGTGGGGCCGAGCGGCGGCGGGCCCAAGTCGCGCCCGGGGGCCGGCGGCGAGGGCCGGTAGCCATGCCGGCGGCGGAGGCGCCCGATGGCGACGGCGGCCAAGACACCGCTGGCGAAGGACCCGGCTACCTCCGAGCCCGACGGTAGCCCGATGACCGCCGCGGCCGGGACGGCATGGGGATGACCGTGGTGCAGCGGCACCGAGGCCGGAGGCTGCACCGGTTGGGGCACGGGTGCCGGGATCGTCGTCGCCGTGGTCGTGGGGGTGGTCGCGGCGGTGGCCGGGGATGTGGCCACAGTGGTGGACGGCGTAGTTGTGGCCGGGGACGTGGTGGTGGTGAAGAGGGCCGTCGTGGTCGTGACCGTCGTAACCGGGGCTCGTGGAGCGGTTGTCGTTTCCGGCGGAGACGCGTGGTGCGGGTGGGCCGTTAGCGGGGGCGACGGGAGGACCAGTGTCCAGCCTGGGTAGATCCAGTTCGGGTCGTCGAGGGTGGCCCCGCCCGGTTCGGCCCGGCCCTGGTTCAAGGCGTAGATCTCCCTCCACCGGAGCGGGTCGCCAAGCTCGCGTTGGGCGATGCCCCAGAGCGTGTCGTGGCGCACGACCACGTAGGTGCGGCTTGCAGCGGTGCTCGACCGGGCCGGGGGGCCTGCCAAGTCCTTGGCCAGCAGGTGCGCCCCGTCCGGTATTACCTGCGCGACGAGCGCTACCGCCGCCGGCGGGCGGGGGGCGACCAAGCCGAGGCTGGCGCCGACCGGTCGTGCGCTCATCCCAACGCCCCGGGGGGACAAAGCCAAGGAGGCCACCACGACGGCCGTCAGCAGGTAGCTGACCAGGGGCTGGAACGGCGAGACTACGTGGCGAGGCGTCCGGCCTCGCAGCGTGGCCGGGAGCTCGGCGGCCAGCGAGGCCACGAGCAGCGCCCAGGCGACCCATACAACGCAGGCCAGCGCCTTCAGCAGCACCATGTCGGGGATGCCGTGGCTGGTCAGGCCGCTCTCCAGCTGCGCCCAGGAAGGCAGGCCGTGCGGCAACGGCCAACCGATGAAGTGCCACAGTGCCCAGGGCGCTCCACCAACTAGGGCAGCCAGCAGCGCCAGGGCCCCGAGGCCCTTCCCGACCTTGGCGGCCCGGCTCACGGGGCGCTCCCGGCGTCGACCCCGACCGAGGGGAAGGCGCTCCCATGCCCCGTCACCGTCAGGTGCGCGATGCCGGCGAGGCTCAGGATCTGCATGGGCTGGCTGATGGAGACGCTGACCTCCACCTCGTCGCCGTCGACCTGGACGGTGCCGGCGTCCCCGGTGGCGGCGAGGTAAGACTCGGCCGCCTGGCTGGCCAGGGCAGGGTCGAGAGTGACCTGGCCCGTCGAGCGCAGCAGGGCGACGTCGATCTCCTGGGCGCCGGCCCGGGCCGCCGCCTGGGCCTCGTCGATGGCCCGGACCTGGGCGGCGAGCGTCAGCCCGCCGTCGATGACGAGCCCAGCCAGCAAGATGAGGGCGAACATGAACACGACCACGAAGGCGGTCACCGTCCCCTCCTCGCCGCGCCGGCCCAATGCCAACCGGCGAAGGGCCAGCCGGCACCGCGCCCTTGCTCGGCTCATCCCGACAGGCTCCGGTAAAGGTCCACCGGTTCGACGGCCGTGGCCGACAGCGTCTCGGTCGAAGGCAGGCGCAACCCGACGAGGTCGGCCAGGCTCACCGAACAGGCGACGGTGACCGAGACGGAGCCCCCGGGGACGAAGTTGGAGGTGCCGACCGAGACGGACAAGTCGCCACAGGTGACCCCTTGGCCGGCCAGGGCGGACGCCGCCGCCTGCTCGGCGGCCGCCGTGGCCGAACCGGGATCGCGGGCGATCGAGGCCGCCCGGGCCGCCTGGGCCGCCGCGCCGTCCACGTCGATGCGCGCCCCGGCCAGGCGCCCCAGCGCCACGACGAAGAGCAGCATCAGCACCAGCAGCGGGGCCAA
>JBEKNX010000391.1:0-4432 GCA_049522375.1 Acidimicrobiales bacterium
GATAGTGCCCAGCTAGAAGAGCTGCGTCTCTTGACGAGCAGCGAAATGGACAGTGCCGACCAGTTCGCGCTCGTGCTGATCGGGCAGCCCTTGCTACGGGCGCGCCTTCGCCTGGGGAGCTTCGCAGCCTTGGAGCAGCGCCTCGCCTTGCGCTACGTGGTCCCGCCCATGAGCCCCGAGGAGACCGCGGGTTACGTCTCGCACCACGCCAAATTGGCCCTATTGACTGAACTACCGGGTAAGCATCACCGGGTTGCGGGGATCTCGTGTGGCAGGGTCCCATGTCATGGTCGACAAGGAGAACCCGGCCCAGGACTTGGCGTCGCTGGTGCTCCAGCAGGTTGGGGCGCTCAAAGAGACTGGTGACCCGTGGGAGCCAGTCCAGCTGGTCGACCCTGACGGCGCGGTTGTCCAACCGGTCAGCGACTACTTGAAGGACCTCCAAGCCGCCGGGCGAAGGGCGACGACGCAACGCTCCTACGGCATGGACCTACTGCGCTGGTTCAGGTTCTTGTGGACGATCCAGATGCCGTGGGACGAGGCGACCCGGAGCGAGGCTCGGGACTTCTCACGCTGGTTGCAGATCGCTGACAAGCCGGTCCGGCCGCACGGGCGGCTCGGAGGCGACGTTCGTCCTGCACCCGTAGCGGATTTCGCGGGACCGAACGCGGTGACGGGGAAGCCGCGGGTGAGCCGGAAGTACGGGGCGGCGACCAGAGCGCATAACGAGACCGTCCTGCGACACTTCTACGACTTTCACCTCGAGGTCGGGACAGGGCCGATGGTGAACCCGTTCCCCCTGGCGCGAGGCCGTGATGAAGGGCGGCCCGGTGCCCACCACAACCCGATGGAGCCTGATGACAACCGCCGCGCTGGGCTGTTCCGACCGCGTTTCGGCCCGAGGGCCCCACGTTGCATCCCTGACGGCAAGTTCGACGATCTGTTCGCCGCGCTGTCCTGCTACCGCGACAGAGCCTTGGTGGCCTTTTGGATCTCGACAGGCGCCCGGGCGTCCGAACTGCTGGGTGCCAACCGGGCCGACGCCGACCCCGGCCGGCAGCTGATCACTGTTGTGCGCAAGGGGTCCCGGGTGTTGCAGCAGGTGCCGGCGTCCCCTGACGCCTTCGTATGGCTACGGCTCTACCAGGCCGAGATGGACGGCCTGGTCCCCACTGGCGGCGACGAGCCGTTGTGGTGGACGCTCCGCCGACCGTTCCGAGCGCTCACGTACCACGCGGCCCGGGCCATGTTCGTGCGGGCGAACGCCTCCTTCGGCGCCAACTGGACCCTGCATGACCTGCGGCACAGCGCCGCCTACCGGATGGCCCGCGACCCCGATATGCCCCTCACCGACGTGCAGTGGGTCCTGGGCCACGCGCACCTGTCCACCACCCAGCTGTACGTCACCGCCCCCTTGGAGGACGTGATCGAAAGTGTCCTCGCCCACCATGGCCGCCAGCTCGACGCGCACCGCCGGGCCGAGCGGCCGCCGCCGTCGCCGGGCTACCGGGCCGAGACCCTGGAGGTGCTGTTCGGCAGGAGGCCGAAGCCGTGACCGCGAACGCCGTGCTGTCTGTTCGTTCGGCCAGTCCCGGCAAGCTCAGCGCCGAAGCTTCCGTCCTGCGCCAACGGTTCCCGGCGCGCTCGGTCCCTGAGAGCTGGCCAGCCACCTGCGAGGGCCAACAGGCCGTCCTTACACGGCTCTTGGCGCCGCCGTTCCTGCTTGACAAGCCGTCTGCTCAACATCAGCGCAGGTTCGGTCTGACCAGGGTGCTCGAGTGGCTCGGCGCCCAGCCGGGGCGATCCTGGCAGGAACGCTGGGCCGCCAGCGGGGCCGGCGTGGACGGCAGGACGGACTGGAGACGCTTCCCCTTCGAGTGGCTGAAACGCACCGGCCGCATCCGCCCGGGCGCAACCAGGGGCCCCCAGACCTTCGGGGCCGGCTTGGCGCTGCTCATCTGCGGTGACGTCATCCGCCCGGACATGGCCTGGCTGCTGCGGACCTACTCACCGACGCACTCACTGGCCACCGAAATGGCCCGAGTCCGCGACCCCGATGGCTTCACCACGTTGCACGCCCTCACCCAGAAGATCGGCTCCGGCCAGGGCACCTGCCGAGGGGCCGTCGTCAGGACTGCTTACATCCTCGCAGCCAAAGGCGGGTCGGTCCGGGACATCACCGTCGGGGACTGCTTGGAGCTCGTGGAAGTCAGCGCTGACGAGTACGAGAACTACGGCAGGGACGGCAGGGGCCCGTACTTCTACACGCTCTTGCACGCCATGGGCGTCTTCCCACCAGAGGCGCCCCCGACCGTGCGCATGTTCAGCCCGATCTACCAACGCGGGCTATACCAGGGCCAGCTCACCCCGGGCCAGCTCATCGACCGCTACGACCTGGCCTGCCGTCCCGTCCGCGACTTGCTCGTCGACTACCTGGCCGAACGCCAGACCGGGGTCGACTTCAACACCTTGGAGACCATGGCGAGGAACCTGGGCCTGCTGTTCTGGAAGGACCTGGAGGACCATCACCCGGGTATGGCCTCGCTGCGCCTGCCTCCCGATATCGCCACTGCCTGGAAGCAGCGTATCCAGACCACCGTCCGCCAGACCGGCACCGGTGGCGAGGGGACCGCGCACAAGCGTCGAAAGGACGTCGCCGGCTGCTTGAACACGGTCCGGGCCTTTTACTTGGACATCGCCCAATGGGCCGCCGAGGACCCGGCGCGATGGGCACGGTGGGCAGTGCCCTGCCCAGTGCGCGCCGACGACATCCGCTCCCGCAAGGAGCGCAGCCACCGAAAGTCCCGCATGGACCAGCGCACCCGGGAACGTATCCCCGTCCTGCCTGCCCTCGTCGCCTGTGTGGAGCGGGCCCGCAAGGATGCGGCCGAACTGCTGGAGGCGGCCCGGGGAACCGCTCCAGGTGAGGAGCTCACCGCCGCCGGGCAGAGGCTGCAACGCCCGGTGATGACCGTCCCCACGCCCCGGATATGGGCCGAGGAGCCCGCGACAGGAACACGCCGGGACCTCACCCGAGAAGAAGACCGGGCGTTCTGGGCGTGGGCCGCCGTGGAAGTCCTGCGCGAAACAGGCATCCGGGCGGAAGAGCTCACCGAGCTGTCCCACCACAGCCTGGTCGAGTACAAGCTGCCCAGGACCGGCGAGACTGTCCCGCTGCTCCAGGTCGCCCCCTCCAAGACCGACGAAGAGCGGCTATTGGTCGTCAGCCCCGAGCTCGCCGAAGTCCTCAGCACCATCTTGTGCCGCGTCCGCGACGAGAGCGGTGCCGTCCCGCTTGTCGTCGCCTACGACATCCATGAACGCACATGGAACCCGCCTGCGCCGCTGTTGTTCCAGCACCCCGTGGGCATGGAGAACATGGCCTTCGGCACGGCTGCCATCAGGAAGTTGGTCCAGTCCGCTCTCAGCGGCAGTGGCCTCACCGATGCCACCGGGACACCGCTCCACTTCGTCCCTCACGACTTCCGGCGGATCTTCGTCACCGAAGCCGTCCTCAACGGCATGCCACCTCACATTGCCCAGCTGATCTGCGGGCACCACGACATCAACACCACCCTGGGCTACAAGGCGATCTATCCCGAGGAGGTCATCAACAACCATCGGGCCTTTATCGCCCGCCGCCGCGCCCTGCGCCCCTCGGAGGAGTACCGCACGCCCACCGACGAGGAGTGGGAGGAGTTCCTCGGGCACTTCGAACGACGCAAGGTCGCTCTGGGCGACTGCGGCCGCGCTTACGCCACCTCTTGCATCCACGAGCACAGCTGCTTGCGCTGCCCGCTTCTCCGGTCCGACGCAGCCCAGCGGCCCCGATTGGTCGAAATTCGTCACAACCTGGACGACCGCATCGCCGAAGCTAAACGCAACCGGTGGCTCGGCGAAGTCGAGGGGCTGAAGGTCAGTTTGGCCGCCGCCGACGAGAGGCTCGCTCAGCTCGCTGGCCTGGCCGCCCGCCGCGCCGATAGCCAATGCGGGCCAGGTTCGTCCAATCTCGCCGGGCGCACCATCACAATGCCCAGCACATCTCCCAAGGAGGCCCCTCATGAATAGAGCTCGCCAGACGACGTCTCCAGGCGCGGACGACCAACGGCTCGTCCTCACTGTCGACATACCAGAGGGTCAGGCCAACGAGAAGGTCGCCATCGACGCTCTTATAACCCTCGTGCGGCATTTAGAGTTCGACGCCATCTACCCCACCTTCATGGCCCTCGAGTTCGGGCAGGTGCCGGCAAGTCGATGACGTACGGCCATTACCATCGAGAAGCCGCGCGGGGACTCGTAAGTTTAGAGAAGCCTGCCCATTTCACGTGGTGCGATACATAACCCGCGGTCTCCTCGGGGCTCATGGGCGGGACCACGTAGCGCAGGGCGAGGCGTTGCTCCAAGGCGGCGAAGCTCCCCAGGCGCAGGCGCG
>JBEKNX010000392.1:0-4416 GCA_049522375.1 Acidimicrobiales bacterium
CAACTCTCCGATGCGGGCGGCGATGTCCAGACTCATGTTCGGATGACTGTCCATGCACTCCATGACGTAGGACAAGTCCTCTGCATCGCCGCAGTGGGCACAGACGAACTCGGTGCGCGGGTGGCGCCGCATCACGTTGCGCCGTGCCTCTTGAAGGTCGCGATTGCTTGGGAAGCCCTTTTCGTGGAAAGACCAGTCCGGATGGGCATTCAACTCTTCCCAACGCTCGTTGAACCGGTCGACAGGCAGGAAGAATGCCTCGGGGTCAGACGTGTGGATGGCGACCGGCAAGTGCAAGGCACCCGCGGTCTCCCACATGGGATCGAACCGCGGATCATCAACACGAACAAGCTCATTCGTCCGCCGCTCGCGGAGGTAGAGGCCAAGCGTTTTCAGAACCTTCAGTCCCTTGGCGCCAGCCCTATGAGCATCTTCGAGCTGCTTTGCTTGAAACGTGGGATACTCAGGATCGCAGGCGTTGACCCACGCCGGTTCGGTGAAGACGACAAAGCGGCCTGGGTGTGCCTGAGACAGCTTGCCAATAGCTTCACTCAAGCCAGCACCATATCCACCTGTCAAGTTGACCATGGTCCGAACGTTCGTTCGGTCCATTACTCGAAGACAACTTTCCGGGTCCATGTTCCAGCGAACGCGTGCGGCCCCATCCGAGGTGCTCTCAGTAACGTGCGTATGGAAATCAATCACCGGGAAACTCGACCGAGGCACATGGCTCTCGAGAAGATGGAGCATGCTTTTGGGGTGGTATTCCTGAAGGGGCATTTCTGCCGGCCGGCGAGGCTGCTGCGGTGGGGGCTGTTCAGGGGAATGCTCGGCATTCCCAGTAGGCACGGTAGAGGCAAGCGTTGGGCTTGGCGTCACCCGCTGTGTCGTAGCCATGGCTTTTCTCCTATCACCTAAGGGTGTTACCTGAAGACAACCGGTAGGGAATGCTCCCATGTCGGGTCTGTTGTTGGTATTGTACCAAAAATGCACCTGGAACTATAGTCACTTCACACAGCGTGCCGGACGGCAGAGGTTGGTCAACCTCGCCCCTGGAGATGTCATGCCTGTTCCCGACACCTCTGAGTATCGCGGCTAACGGAACAGGAAGTGCACCCGTCGTTTTGTCGTGTGACGCCCTGCCACAAGGACCCGGCCCCAAGCCTCCCGGTGACGTCGCCGTCGCTAACAGCCTTTTCGCGCTCCGCCGACGCTCTGCCGCCGCCACCACCCTCGAACACATCCGCATACGTGCGCGTGGCACCCAGCTCGGCCGACCATAGACCTCCCTAGGACTGCCGTATTGCCCGAGGTGACCATCCCGCAGTACCGCAATCTGGTCAAACAAAGTCATCGCCTCCTCTTGGTCGTGAGTCACATAAACACTCGTGGCGCCGCGCTCAATATGAAGACACTTTAGCTCAGAACGGGTCTGGTCGCGCATCAGCGCGTCCAGATTCCCTGAGCCAGAGATAGTTGAGCAATAACGGCCCAGGGAGCCGAGGATCTCGTCCGCGGTCTTGCGCCGCTCAACGGGTTTGGGGTCGTTGTTCCAGTTCTTGGCCGAATTCTTTAGTTTCTTTTCTGGCGCGACGACGTTACGGTGAGCGGAGCGCTGGAGGAGCTTGCGAGTGAGTTTAGCAAACCACCGGTCCACCAGGTTGAGCCAAGCTAGAGGTCCTCGGGGTGAAGTGGACGTGGAACCGGCGATGCCGTAGTAACCAGGTGTGGGTGGCCGGGGTCTTGTGGGTCGACGAGTTGTCGCATAATCCTGATGTCGGACTTATTGGACTAATCCCGACCTCGCGATTATCCCGACCTGGAGTAGGGGTTGGGTCGTGGAGGCGTTGGAGTGATGGGCTTCTTGAGGCTGTCGGGGTGGCTGCGGTCGGGATTATCACAGGCTCTCGAGGAAGGCGAGGAGGGGGTCGGGTGGCCGGTAGCGGCCAGGTTTAGCGTCGGCTGGAGTGGTGCGAGCGAGGGCGCGTTCTTTGATGGTTATGTCGGCGTGGAGGTAGGCGTTCGTTGAACGAATGTCGGCGTGGCCGAGCCACAGTGCGATGACGGCGACATCGACGCCGGCGTGCAGGAGCGACATGGCGGCGGTGTGCCTCAGGACGTGAGGGAGGCCGGGTGACCGCTCTGACCGCTTTCGGGTTGAGCGTCATGTCGATCGGCTTCTTCGTGGGGGACGACGAGCCCGTCATATGGGGGGGCCCGATGCTCCACAAAGCGCTCGAACAGTTCCTGGTCGATGTCGACTGGGTAGCCGCGACTTCCTGGTAGTGGACATGCCGCCCGGGACGGGCGACGTGGCCTTGTCGATGTCGCAGTACCTGCCTGTGTCCGAGGTCTACGTGGCCACGACGCCTCAGCCCGCGGCCAGGAGGGTGGCGCAGCGCAGCGCGTACATGGCCCGCAAGATGAACCTGCCGTTGCGGGGCGTAATCGAGAACATGAGCTGGTTCACCGCTCCCGACGGGACCAGGTACGACATCTTCGGCCAGGGCGACGGCGCCCAGCTGGCCGAGGAGCTGGGCGTGCCTCTGCTCGGCCGGATCCCCCTGGTGGCGGCCGTACGGGAAGGTGGCGATGCCGGCCAGCCCGTGGTGGTGGCCGGATAACGTACCGTGAGCTCGGTGCGGCCGCGCGCCGTTATCCGGCCTTTGGCGCGATCATGGAGTGGATGGCAGACCCCGACAGCCGTGACGCCACGCCGGTGGGCCGGCGGGTGGTGCTGGGGATGCTTGGTCTTGGGGTGGCCGGTGTGGTCTTCGGGGACCCGGTTTCGCGGGGCATCGGCGACATCCTGGCCCCGCTGACATCGGGCGATGCGGGGATCGCCAGCCTGGTGCCGGGCGCCGACAATTTTCAGATCTACACCGTCGTCAGCGGTTACCCGGCCACCCCTCCTGACTACCTCCTTACCGTTGACGGTTTGGTCGACCGCCCTCTCAGCCTCACGGTCGCCGACCTCGAGGCGATGCCGGCAACAAGACTGGTCAAGACGTTCCAATGCGTGACCGGGTGGCTGGTCCCAGACGTGCACTGGACGGGTGTGCGACTCGGTCACCTGCTCGACGAGGCAGGCGTCACCAAAGGGGCTACGGCGCTGCACTTCAAGTCGTTCGACGGTGTCTACACCGAGAGCCTGACGCTCGAGCAGGCCAGGCTGTCCGACGTGATCGTCGCCTACCAGATGCTCGATGGCCCCGTCACCCGCGAGCACGGCGGGCCTGTGCGCCTTTACGTGCCACCAATGTACGGCTACAAGTCCATCAAGTGGCTGAGCACCATTTCCGTCGTGGACAGAGTCGAGCCCGGCTACTGGGAGGACAACGGCTACGCCGTCGACGCCTGGATAGGCCGGAGCAACGGTCTAATTAGCGAGACGACGGGCTCGTGAGGGACGGCGGGGGGGCGAGCAGCTCAGCCGCTTCGACCGTACAGAGCGTCTGGCCCACTGGCTGACAGCGTCATTTTTCCTAGCACTGATCGCCACGGGCGCCGCGCTCTACATTTCGGCCGTGATCGGCTTCGTGGGGCGGCGGGGCCTGGTCGAAAAGTTGAACGCCGCCATTACCGGCGGAGTGATGGTTGTCATGCTGATGACGGGCTCGCTAATGCACTGGCCCTATTACTGGCCTCTTTCGTGGCGGACGGGCGCAACTTTCGTGCATGACGTGGTGGCGATCTTCTTCGTGGCCGTGGTCATCGGGCACGTGGGCATGGCTGTGGCCCACTCTGCCGCCCTGCGTTCCATGTCCACTGGCAAGATCAGCCGTGCCTGGGCCAAGCGCCACGCCCCGCTCTGGTTGGAAGACCTGGAGGCAGGCCCTTAGCGGGTTTTAACCGGCAACGCTGCGGGGGAGCCTGTCGACCGGCCATCCGAGGAACTCGACGGCCGTTTCAAATGTGAACCGGTCGGTCATCCCGCTCACGTAGGCAACTGACTGGTGCAGCGCCGCGGCGCGCCCCCTTTTGAGAACGGCGCCGGTCAAGCCACCAGAGTGGGGGCCGGAGCCGGCCAGCTCTCCGGGGTTTTGGGCGAAATACTCGACGAGGGCGCTGAGGACCGCGATCACCGCCCGGCCTTGGGCAATCGAGCTCCGACGGGCATAAATGCGCTCTTAATTGCGGCATTCTTGCCCATGACAGCCTGAAGATCAGCGGCCTGCTTGCCGAGAAGCGAGGGAGCCGGGCCGCCCAGCGACCGATAAACCGCGTCGCCCGCAAGGCGCCGGCCCGCCCCGCCCTCCGCAGCCTCCTCCGCCACTGCCTGTCGCCACCTGACCCGTCCCCCTAGCTCCTCCTCGCCCCCGAAGTGCCAGGGAAGCCCCAAAAGGGGCTGAGGCGAAGCCAAAGGGGGCGGCAACGAAGGCACGTGCACCACCGCGGTCATCACGGACTGACAGC
>JBEKNX010000393.1:0-4415 GCA_049522375.1 Acidimicrobiales bacterium
CACGGCGGCCTTGCCTTCCAGCGGGCGCAAGCCCGCTACAACCTCGGCTTGGCCCTGGCTTACCAGGGTGAGCTCGAGAGAGCACGGGATGTGCTCATCGGGTTGAGGGACGACCCGACCTCGCTGTTATGGCACCGCCACCGTGCCGAGGGGGGCCTCGGTTTTGTGGCCTTGTCGGGCGGTGACACGGTGGCGGCGGTGGGCCACCTTGACAACTGGTGGGCGATGTTGGCGGCCATGCATTTCGGCGAACCCGGCTACAGCCGCTCCCACCTGGACTACCTTTGCGCCCTGGTGGGCACCGGGCGGGGCAACGACGCCCTGGGCGTGGTGGAGACCCTCTCCGCTCAGGCGCAGCGCTCGGGCCGGGGTTCGGCGGCGGCCGCCGCCGACATTGGCCGTGCCCTGGTGGCGGCCGACCGGGGCGCCCAGGCCGAGGCGGCCACCGCCGTCGAGCGGGCGCTGCGCTGGTACGCGTCGTCCTCGTTGCACTTCGACCACGCCCGTGCCCTGCTGCTGGCCGGCCAGGTCCATCGCCGGGCCAAAGCCAAGGCGTCGGCCCACGCGTTCATCCAGCAGGCGGCGGACGCCTTTTCATCCTTCCCGGCGCCGGCGTGGCAGGCCACGGCGGCCGCTGAACTGGCCCGGGTCAACGTCCGCCCTAGTGCCCCCAAAGGGTTGACCGAGACAGAGCAGAGGGTGGCGCTGCTGGCCGCCAGCGGGCTGCGCAACCGCGACGTGGCCGCCCAGGCGTTCATGTCCGTAAAGACGGTGGAGGCCAACCTCGGACGGGTCTACCGCAAGCTAGGTGTCCGCAGCCGGGCCCAGCTCGCCGCCCTGATGGCCGAGCGGGGCTGAGGGCGCCCAGAAGGCGGCTGCCACCAGGCGGTCGCAGCGGACCCCGGCGGAGGCGCAGGCAGCGCTGACGGCGGCTCCGGACACGGCGGTGAAGTGGAAGAACACGGTCTCGTCGCCGGGGACGACCACCGCGCCCAAGAACCTCGTGGACTGGCTGTCGGTGGTGGTGACCCTCCGGCACGCTTCCCCCACATCGTCGCCGGAGACGCCGGGCCAGTAGCGCTCCACAAGGTACCCGTCCATGGCCAGAACGTACGGCCACGCCGGAGCCGGCGCCAGGGGCCCTGCCCTGATCGAGGGTTTCCTCTGATTCCGGGCGACAGGACGCCCCGTATCGTCATGGGCAGCCAGTTCGCTGAGTCTGAAAGGGCCCGTCCATGTCGTCATTCCTTCGCAAAACAATCGGCCTCAGGGCGCTGTCGGTGTCCGCCGCGCTCCTCGCCGCGCCCGGCGTACCGGCCTCGGCCGCCTCGGCCCCAGTCCAAGGCCCCGCCATAGCCAGCCCCGTTCCCGGCCCCCAGTGGCCCGAGCTCGTCCTCGTCCCGTTCGCCCAACACGCCCGGTTCACCAACGGGGGGTTTGCGGCGGTCTCCGACGGCCAGGGCGACACCTTTGTGAGCTGGACCAACCTTGGGAAAAAGGGCGGGGTCTTCCTGTGCACCCTAAGGACCGGCTCGTCCGGTTGCCTGAACGGCGCCCAGGTTGCCTACTCGACTGAACCAGCCCCAGCCCCCGGGGTGAACATCCATTTGCTGGCCGGGCACCGCTCGGTACGGGTGCTCTGGTTCGATGACAGCGACGGGGGCGCCAGCGTGCAGGAGGCGACCGCTACCGCCGGAGGCGTGCCGTCCGCCGGTCACTCCTTGGAGCCGGGGGCAAAATCCGGCGGCCTCATGGACGCCAGGACGGGCCCGGGAGGTCACCTGTGGACGCTGACCGACAATGGGGACGGGGCCCAGGTGCGCCTTTCCAGGGACGGGGCCGTTGTGGCCGGCCCGGCGGTCCCCTTTGCCCTCGGCTATGCCCAATTGGCCTTCGTTGGTGGTGTCGCCGTGATGGCGGTACAAAAGGCGGGCAGCCTGAGCTCCCCGGTCGACTATGCCTCGCAAACCGGGGGGGCCTGGACGGCCTTACGCCCGCTGTCGGGCACGTGGAGCGTCGGCTACGCCCCGGGGCTGACGCAGACGGCGGCCGGCTTGCGCTTGGTCACGGCCACCGCCAACGCGTCCTACCAGCCGGTGGTCTCCGACTGGACGGGCCACAGTTTTTCCGGGGCTTCGCCCATCGGTGACACCAGCAACTGCGCTCCCAACAGCGCCCAAACCGGCAGTGACCCGAGCGGGCGACTCACTGATGTGACCAACGAGTGCGGGATGATCACGGTTGACAACATGCCCACCTCGTCTCGCGCAGCAATTTTCCGTTTCGCGGCCAAGGGAACCGTGGCCGGTAGTACCCCCGAGCTGGCGACGCTGCCCAGCGGGCGGGGCTGGGTGGTCTACGCCCTACAGGACGAGTCCGATTACGACCAGTTGGTGGCCGTCCCGGTACTGCTTCCGGCCCTGACGACCATCGCGGCCACTAGCGCGGTGGCGGGCTCGGTCCGTGTTACCGGGCCCGTCTCGTGCCTGCCGGTAGTCACCACGCCCGTGGCCGTGGCCGCCGTCGCCGCCGCTCATTGGCAGGTGCTGAGCAAGGCGCTCACCCTGTCAGGCAAGAGCCAGGGCAGTGTCCTCAACGGCGCCCGCCTGCGGCCGGGTGCCTCCTACAAGCTCGTCGGGCGCGTCGTGTTCGGTGACGGCCAGCGACGAATCACGGTCAAGGCGATGCTCGCCTTCAAGGCCTGCCCCGCGCCCTGAGCTGCACTCGACCGCACATCCTCATACAACGACGCCGGAGGGACCTATGACCGCTGTCTTTTGGTCTGTAGAAGAACGTGCCGTAACTTGGCCGAGGCCGACTTCCAAGGGGACAACTGAGATGGGACGGCCCGGACCTACAGCAAGGAGCTGGCGGCTAGTGAAAGTCGCCTCGGCGTTGGTGGCAGCCATGCTCGCCTCCGGCCTCCACAGCGCCACCGGCGAGGCTGCCGGGACGCTCCTCGGCTCAAGCATTGTCCCCGTGGCGGCCGAGAGCTCGGTCGCTGCCGCCCCTGCTCCCGTTCTTGTCAACGCCAGCCCGGCACCGAGCCGGGCCAAAGTGGCAGCGCCAGCCAAACCTGCTTACGAACCGGTCTTCACACCATTGACCGCCCTGCCGGTGCAAGTAAGGGCACCCTCGGTCAACCAGACGGCCGCCTTCGCCGCCCTCAACGCCCTGCTTAGCGCCGAGACGCGCTTTAGCGAGGACATCATCGGGATGGGCGTCTCGCTCCAGAGGGCCCAAGCCGCCAGCGCCGCTCCCCGGGCGCAGGCAGGCGACCAGGCGCTCGCCGCTCACGGGGTGGTGCGCCCCGCCGGGGTTGAAGACCGCTCTCCACTCGTCCAGGTCCACTTCGCCGTCCAGGCCGAGCCACGCCGCCCCGGCCCCGCCCCACGCCATGGGTGTCTCGCCCCGGGAGGCGTAGTACTCAAGAGCCCCGGCCACGGGGTCGTCGCCCCGCCCGGCCACGGTGTGCTCGTGGTAGCCCACGGAGCCGAGCCCCATCATCCGCATCCACGCCACCGGCCACCACCACCAATCTCTAATAGCGCCGCGACGGCCGAGCCATTGTGGCAACCGCAGGTTGCAAACGTGTTCCCAAAGACTTTGTCTTTTTACTCGACTGGGGGAAGCTTGTGAAGCGGTTTCTTGTGACCGGTAAGTAGCGGTCAATAACGGGCAACAACGGTCACTGCATAGGCGTTCCCTGGTTGGTGCCCGGCCTGGGTGACAGGTTGTGGAAGAAAGCTTCTGTCTGGCAAGGTTGATCAAGCTGTGATTGCCGAGGACATGCGTCGCCTCCGATGGTCTTGGAAAAAAAAGCCTGTGGCAGTGTCGGTGTCCATAGTTATCCGCTGGTGTCCGTTGGCGACCGATCGTAGACACGGTGGATAATAAGGGTCAATTACGGATGATAACGGAGCCGTTGAACGACAAGCAGTTTCCATGTCAATATGGGTTACAGTTGGTTGACTAGCGAATGAACCCCTAAATGACTCCAGTGCAACCCCGATCTCGGCAGTTCGCGAGCCATGGAACCACCGCGCCCACCGACGTCGCGGGTACGCAACAGTCGTTCGATGTCGGCTCGAAAAAAGCAGACGAAGTGCAGGGCCTTCCTGCCGGTACACCGGTGCCCTTGACCGTGGTGAAGAGGAAGGGTCGGGATACCGGAGTGCGGCGGGGCGCGGGTGCCTTGGAGCCGAGGCTCCCCGATGGGCGTGGTGCGGAGGGTGAGAGCGCCGAGACTGCAGCCGACAAGGGCCCTCAGTCGGCCGCCGTCCCGTTGGCACAGCGCATGGTGCTGATTGTCAGCTAATCCCGCAGGGGGTCGGTCAGTTAATCCCGCACCGGCCCAGGTGTGATTGTCGGCCCGTGATGCTCGGTTTGTCAAGGTCGCTGTGGTCGCCTGAGCC
>JBEKNX010000394.1:0-4414 GCA_049522375.1 Acidimicrobiales bacterium
GGTGTGATCGCGGTCGCGGTGAAGGGGACGAAGCGTGGGCTCATGGCCGTCCGGGCGCGTGCTACCGCGGAGCATGCGCTTCGCGTGCTGCGGGTGGCGCTCAAGCTCGCCTACCCGTCGATCGTCGACGGGCAGGTCCGCTTCCGCCTGGCCGAGACCTGGGCGTTCTCGGAAGGCTCCAGCGGGTTCGCGGCGGGACCGGATCGGGCCTACGGGTTCGACCTCGGCGACAAGCTGCCGGCCATGGACACCCAGGCGGTCTTAGGGCTACGAGAGGAGCCGCGCGACACCGTGGAGCGCCAAGCGGTCCTGGCGGTGCATTGGATCAACCGCGGCCTGTTCGCTTCTGAGCCGGTGGTGTCCCTGCTTTTCCATTTCTTCGCGCTAGAGGCTGTGCTCGGGGATAGGAGCGAGGGTCAAAAGGCGGCCGTTATCGCACGGCGACGAGCGATGCTCGCCGCGGCGATGGACGCGGGCTTCCTGCACCCGCACGCGAACTACTTCCTCTACGAGAAGGTCCGGTCCGCCGCTGTTCACGGTGAGCTCGCGGACGAGGTCACTGGGGACACCGTCCAAACTTTTTGTGCGGACGTACGGACCGCCCTCCAACAGTTCCTCGGTTACGCCGAGAAGGAGAGGTTCACGAAGAAGAGCGATCTCGTGAGGGCCCTCGACGACCACCCAAAGAACGGGGAACTCTTGGAATGGTTGCGCAACAACGGCGGCCCCCTGTGGGACAAATACTTCGAGAAGCTCAACGCAAAGAATGAGAACTGCGACGCCCGTGCTTCGTAGAAACCCACGCGGGCGACTCGATAGCTACCTCGGTCCCTTCCCACCGTCTCAGGACCTATCGATCCAGGGCGTTGCGAAACCGCGCCTCTACCTCGGCACTGATCTTGTCCTTGAGCGCACGGTCCTCCGCGCGTTGAAAGAGCTCGTTACGGCTGGCTTCAAGGGCCGCCCCTAGGGCGGCCACGAGTTCGTCCGGTTTGACCGTTCGGTCAACTCGGACTTTCGGCGGTGCACCGACTACCTGGACAAAGGAGTTGGTGGTGCTGCGGATGCAATGGGCGAACGACTGCTCCCGCACGAGGTCCTCAAGGTCGGAATGGGGTTCCAGCTCGATAACAGGGCGCAGTGCTACAGGAGAAGTGTCGGTCCCGTCGAGGAAAGCAAAACCGACAACTGTGAATGCTGCCTCGTGCCCTTGACCGACGGTTATACGGGTCACCGCCTCGCGGTAATCGTCGAGAAGGGCGGGAGGACCCGCCCCGGCCGCCCGTTGGTCGGCGAGCTGGATCGCCCGTTTCACCGCTGCGCCGACAGCGTCCGCGTCTATGTCGGGCCTGACTGTGGGCACGACGACACGGCCGGTTCGGTCCACGGTCGGGTACACGTACGTCTCCTCAGGGAAGCTCGTTCTCCAGGTTTCACGCAGCGCCGACTGGAGTTCAGCCAGCCAAGGCTCGAAACGTTCTTTGGGCGCGTCGACCAACTGGAGCACCACGTTCACGAAGGGCCGGAAACCGGGGAGAGCAGAGCCGCTCACCGTCACCCACGCGCGTCCTTCCAACCGCGGTCCGAGGTCGGCGTCTTCGGTCTGCGGCGGCCGCAGCGCTCGTCGCCATCGGTGCGCGACCTCGGCGTCGTAGCGGGCAGAGAACGCCTCCCAGCGCAGTACCCACTCGAAGACGAAAACCAATGCTCGCTGAGCCTCAGCCAACGTGGGGTCAGGTCCCGGCCTGGCCCTCAGATTCGTGAGCCAGAGGTACTCGCCCATGTCGGAAGCGAACGGCTGCACCTCGGTGAAGTCCGTCAGCTGTTCCACTGACTGCTCTAGCGCCTGGTCGTTCGAGAAGAGCGCTGCCAAGCTGGTTCTCGGAGTGACCAGTCCCTTCGCGCCTCTTTGTTCGCGCCATTGCTCCCGAGCGTTGTCGAAAGCGGCAAGAGCATGTGCGACGGCATTCGAAGTATCACCAGCGTCGAGGCAGGACTCAGCCTGGGCGAACGACTCTCGCGAAGAAGGCGATGAAAGGGCATCGGCGCGACGCACCTGGCTCAGCGTGACGCCGAAGGCCGCGTCGACGAGGTCATGGAGGAACTGTTCGGCGTCGCCAACCCATCGACCAAGGTGAACGGCGTCAGGAAGGATCCCCTCGTGCTGAGCGGAGTTGCGGGCACGGTGCATCAAGCGGGCACCCGGCCAGCCCTTGATATCGGCCGAGGGGGGCAGCTGCCCTCGGACGGCTCCCCAGACGTCTTCGACACCGTTGTTCCAGCGACGGGTGATCCCGAGGTTGTCGGCCACATGGGCCAAAGCAAGTTCACAGGCACCGTCGAGCAGCACGAGGGCCGCGTGTTGACCCGCGCGTGTGGGGTCCTGGGCGCGGCTACGCGCCGCTTCGAACAAGGACCGGAGAAGGACAAGCCTGTCCGCGATTGCATCCTCCAGCATGCCCACAAACGCTATGTCACCTTCGAGCAAGGGGGAGTTCTTTTCGCTGGCAGTATCGGCGTTGTCATGCCGGCTTCGTCTACCTTGCGGGCTGCCTAGACCGGCATGGGCCGCCCTGGAACATGATGGCCATGGCGGGCACGCCATCCGGCTCGTTGGCAAACATGAGGGCACAGCTGAACGTGCATTGGCGCGGGGCCGCTTGGCGGGTGTTATCCGCACCGGTCGGCGAGAGGCCGATGGGACCGGCGCGCTGATGGCGGTGAGCACGGCGGCCGGGGTGGAAAAGGGGGCGAGGGCTTCGGCCTGGCCCCAGCCGGGAGGCATCGGGAGCCGCTCGAGACGGCGGGCCGTCGCCGCTCCCAGGGTTGCAAACATCGCTCGTTCGAGGGTCATGAGCCGACCTTGCGGGGAGCACCTTGCCGGTGAGCTTGCCAACGACCTTGCCGGCACAGAATTCTTTGAGGGTCTTTCTGAGAGCGTTTTGGCTGTTAGAAGCCGACTTCCGCCGGTCTGGCAAGGTCTGTGGCAAGGTCCGGCAAGCCTCTTCGCAGGGCCAGGCACCACCCGGAAGTTGGCCCACGATGGCTACGACCGGCGGTACCGCCGTGCTCGGACGCTGGGCCGGGCAGGGAGCAGGGCCGGCACGGTCGGTCCTTGAAGCACCGGGCCGGTCCCGCAACAGGGCGGCCCCACGACCTAATCCGGGTAGGGCCAGCCCTTGTCGCCATTTGGCGGAGGGGCGATGTTCACCAGCCGTCCGTCCCAGAACATGTAGATGCGGAAGTACGGGTCGCTCTCGGATTTCATGAGCAGCTGAACGCGGTCGGGCGCAGCCCATGGCGTGGAGGCGATGCGCTCGAGGAACCCGTCCCAGTCGAGATGGTTCGTCACCGCCCCCCAGACGCTGACCGTGATGCTCTTGAAGCCTCCCCATAGGTCTTCTCCCACCGCGCCCGCCAAGGGCATGAGGGCGCCGACCCGACTGGACGTGCGGTCGTCGGAACGGGGCCCGTCGGCCGCCATCCAGAAGGCAATGTCCTCGACTTGGCCGTCGTCGTCCTGATCGACGACCAAGATCACCTGGGCTACCCGGCTCATACTCGGCCATGGTAGCACCACTGAGAGCGGTTTTCAACCACTCATAGTACAGGGAAAGCGATGCTGGCTCTAATGCTCCGGGGTGCGGTCGTAACGCGACCGACGAAACCTCGTCGGTCGCTGGGCGCGCCTTAGGGCGAACGGAGCGGCGAGTCAAACTGCCGAGGGCATGGATGCCCGAGGAGCCAGCGGAGCCATGGATGGCGGAGCGGGCTCGTCAGCGGCTTGACCGTCGGGCCGGGCGCCCTAACGGGGCCCGGGGTGTCCCCGGCCGGCCTGCAGGGCCGGTAGCGGACTTGCACCCGAAGGATGCCAGTGTGTCTGTTCGATCTTGGCGGGGGAACGGCACTCGGTCGGGGGCTCATGGAGGGCGTGCACGGGAGCGCCGCCGGGCGCCCGCAGGCCTGGGGACCGGCGGGGCCGAGGGACGGCGGCATTACCGAGGCCGGGCGGCGGGTTGAGCCGATGCTCGAGTGGCGTCCGGTCAATGCCGGCACATTCGCGTTCGCGCCCGTTGTCGAGGAACGCGTAGTAGTGCTCGTGTCAAGCCTCCTGGACCAGTACAGCGGTTTATAGCGGCGGCGGCATCGGTGGCCGGGGCCGTGGGGAAAGAGGCGTGGCAAAGCTGGTCGGCCCTGGCAACCGCCGCGGAGACCGTCCGTTGCACTGCCGCTGTCCGCTGATGATCCTGCGGCGTCAACCGTCGGGAGGTGTGGCCGCCTCTTCTACGAGCCGCTCCCAGGTCAAGAACAGACGTGCACACTCAGCGCACATCGGGAGACCGTGGTGGTCGTGGGACGAGACGAACCTTCGGCCACACCAGGCGCGTATGACCGTCCCCGAGACGACCGCGTC
>JBEKNX010000395.1:0-4407 GCA_049522375.1 Acidimicrobiales bacterium
CAACATCGTGCCCTGGCAGCAGCTAGCCGCCGAGACCGGGGCGAAGCTGAAGGTGATCCCCGTCGATGATGATGGCCAGCTGCTCCTCGACGCCTACGGCAACCTGCTCAGCGCCCGGACCCGGCTGGTCTTGGTCTCCCAGGTCTCCAACGTGCTCGGGACCATCGTCCCGGTCAAAGCTGTAATCGAGGCGGCCCACCGGGTCGGCGCCAGGGTGCTCATCGACGGGGCTCAGGCCGTCGCCCACATCCCCGTCGACGTTCAGGCGATGGACGCGGATTTCTACGTGTTCTCGGGGCACAAGATTTTCGCGCCGACAGGCATCGGCGCCTTGTACGGAAAAACTGATGTCCTGGAAGAGATGCCGCCGTGGCAGGGCGGGGGCAACATGATCTCCGACGTCACCTTCGAGCGGACGATCTACCAGGGCCCGCCGGCCAAGTTCGAAGCAGGGACAGGCAACATCGCCGATGCCGTCGCCCTGGGCACGGCACTGGACTACCTGAACCGTCTCGGGTTGCCCCTTATAGAGCGGTATGAGCACGAGTTGCTCCGGTACGCCACCGCCGAGATCCGCACCGTACCCGGCCTGCACCTGATCGGCACAGCGCCGGACAAGGCCAGCGTGCTCACCTTTGTGCTCGACGGTTACCGGCCCGACGAGGTCGGCTCGGCGCTGGACAGGGACGGGATCGCGGTGCGGGCCGGTCACCACTGCGCCCAGCCCATCCTGCGCCGCTACGGGTTGGAGTCAGCTGTCCGGCCTTCTCTAGCCATGTACAACACCCACGGCGAGGTCGACCAGCTCGTTGGTGCTTTGCACCGACTTCAAGCCAGCCGACGCGCCACCCAGGCGTCGGGGTCGGCCACGAGCTGAGCCACCTCCGGCGACAGCTCGCCCTTGGCCACTTGTTCGATCGTGATGTGCTCGAGCACGGCCCGCAGGCTGGCCCGCACGGCGATCCAGGCGTCCTGGAGGTGCGTGGCCACCCCCTGGTAGGTCGCCGTCTCCGGCCGCAGCCCCCTCACTTCGGCCAGCGGGCCCTCCAATGCCCGGATGACGTCGGCCAGGGTGATCTCGGACGCCGGCCGGGCCAGGTCGTAGCCGGCTTCGCGGCCCCGGTGGCTGACCACTATCCCGGCCCGGCGCAGGTCGTTCAAGATCACCCCCAGGAACTTCCCCGGGAGCCCCTGCTCCGTCGCCAGCGCCTCGGCCGTCATGGGCTCGTGGGCAGTGGCCATCACCAGGAGCGCTCGCACGCCGTAATCGACCTTTGCCGAGATCTGCACACCCGCAGTGTAGAGGCGGGCCCACAGGGACGTGGCTGATGCGCCCGCAGCGTCGGGCGGCGGTGCTCTTCCAGCCCGGCATTTACCGGCACGAGTAGCCTGGGATCAGGGGAACAAGCCCTCGACCGAGAGGTAACGCTCGCCGGTGTCATAGGTGAAGGTGAGGGCCCGGGCGCCGTCAGCCATCTCGGGGATCTTCTGGGCCACGGCCGCCAGCGCCGCGCCCGAAGACACCCCGACGAGCACGCCTTCTTCGCGTGCGCAGCGCCGGGCGTACTCGGCCGCCGCCTCCGGGGCGACCTGGATGACGCCGTCGAGCAGGTCGAGGCGTAGCACGCCGGGGACGAAGCCGGCCCCGATGCCCTGGATCGGGTGGGGGGAGTGGGTGCCGCCTGAGAGCACCGGCGACAGCGTGGGCTCCACGGCGAAAACCTTGAGCTGCGGCCACAGAGGCTTCAACGCTTCGGCGCAGCCGGTGATGTGGCCACCGGTGCCGACGCCGGTGATGATGTAGTCGAGACCGTCTGGGAAATCGCGGGCGATCTCCCCCGCCGTGGCCCGCCGGTGCACTTCCACGTTGGCCGGGTTGTCGAACTGCATCGGGATCCACGACCCGGGCGTCTCGGCGTGGAGCTCGTCGGCGCGCGCTATGGCCCCCTTCATCCCTAGTTCGCGGGGTGTCAGCTCCAACTCCGCCCCGTAGGCTTTCATCAGGCGGCGCCGCTCGACCGAGAACGACTCGGGCATGCAGAGGATCAAACGGTAGTTTTTCACGGCGCAGACGAGCGCCAGGCCGATGCCTGTGTTGCCAGAGGTCGGCTCGATGATCACCGACCCTGGCCCGATGACGCCCCGGCTCTCGGCGTCCTCGACCATGGCGAGCGCGATCCGGTCCTTGATGCTGCCCCCCGGGTTGGCCCGCTCCTGCTTGAACCAGACGGTGACGCGAGGGTCGAAAAGCCGGTTCAGGCGGACGTGGGGGGTATTGCCGATCGTCGTCAGGATGTTGTCGTGGGGCATGGGTCCTTCTCCTTCGCGCTGCTCGGATGGGTTTTAGATGGAAAAGTCAAGGGGTTCGAGCGTGTCCGCCACGCTGCGGACGCGGACTTGGCTGGTGTGGTAGACGTACGAGCGGGGCGGCACGCTCGTGGTTAGCCAGACGTTGCCGCCGATCACGCTGTCCCGGCCAACGGTGGTGGTACCCCCGAGCACGGTGGCGTTGGCGTAGATGACGACCCCGTCCTCAATGGTCGGGTGACGTTTCTTGCCTGCCGCGCTCTTGGTGACGCTGAGGGCGCCCAGGGTCACGCCCTGGTAGATCTTCACCCCGTCGCCGATGACGGCGGTCTCGCCGATGACTATCCCGGTGCCGTGGTCTATGCAGAAGGAACGTCCCACCTGAGCACCGGGGTGCACGTCGACGCCCGTGCGGGCGTGGGCGACCTCCGCCAGCAGCCGGGGTAGCACCGGTACCCCCAGGCCGTGCAGGCCGTGAGCGAGGCGGTGGACCGTGATGGCAATGAAACCCGGGTAGGCGGCGATCACCTCCTCGAGGCTCTCGGCGGCCGGGTCCCCGGCGGCAATGGCGGCGGCGTCGGCCCGCAACATCTCGTAAACCCCCGGGAGCAGGCCCGAGAACCGCCCCGCCAGGTCGAGGGCGCGTTCGCCTGGCACCACGGTGCACAGCACCCGGGACAGGTCTGCCCGCAGCAAGGTGAGCCGGGCGCGGACCTCGTCTTCGGGGGCCACGACGTCGGCCGCCCGTTGGGGGAAGAACAACGCCACGACTTCGTCGACGAAGTCCTCGACATCGTGCTTGGAGGGCAGCACGGGTGCCAGAGGGTGGCGCTGGCTTACGAGCGTTTCGGCAAAGGCGTGGTCCAGGTCGTGCAGCTCGACGAAGTGGCCGACGCCTTCCGCTTCGCCGGGCCCATTGTGGCCCGCCATCTATCTATGTATCTAGTTTCTTGATAGACATAATGGGGATGATATGGTTTCGCGGGCGCTCTAGGCAGGGCCGAAAGTCCCAACGATGTGGGCGCGCACCCTGGGGGCCGAGCACCAAACCCGACCTGGCCCAGTGGGGATGAAGTACGGAGCCGGCCCGACTCGACCGGCGGGGGCACGCTCAGACCGCCGAGGCAGACGACTGGCGGCGCCGGTGGATGACGACGCCGGCCAGCACGACCAAGCCCAGGCCGGGCAGAAATGCCGCCACTGGCGCCACGGGTAAGACGGCCGCCGGGGTCCCGGTGCCTTCCAGTTCCAAAGGCTCGGTCCAAACCGAGGCCGAAGTCTGAGTGTTCTCGAAGCTCATGTCGAAGGCGGTCTCTTCCAGGCCGGCCCCCGTGGGAGCAAAGCCCAGCTCAACACGGCGAAGACGGCCCGCCACTCGTCGAGGTCGACCTCACCCGACAGGCCGAGGCGCGCCGCACCAGAACCTCCCCAGGCCATGGGCGTCTCGCCCCGGGAGGCGTAGTAGCCGAGGGCGCCCTCGACCGGGCCCTGGGCCCGGCCGAGCACGGCGTGCTCGTGGTAGGCCAGCGACTCGGCTCCCATCATGCGCATCCAGGCCACCGCTGCCCGCCTCTCCCTCGACCGCTATTCGGGTGGTTAGTCCTTATTTCGGCAACTGCAAGTTGCAAACGTCTTCTGAAGGTTATGTCTTTTTATTCGGTAGATGATGACTTGTAAAGCATTTTTTTGCGGTCTGTCAATAACGGTCACGACCGGTCAATAAAGGTCAGTCTGAGTTGGCGTGGCGAGGCAGAAGAGCGGTCGTGGCTCCGGAGTGTGCCAATGCGGGAGAAGGCCACCAAAGGGTCTTACCTAGAGGCTCACTGGGAGAGGCTCACTGGTTGGTCCGGTAGGTGTCGAGCGCTGTCATAGTGGTTGCGAGTGGGGCCCAAGTTCTGGTCATCTCTGGCAATTGGTGGCAACTACTGGCAATGACTGATAATGACGGGCACCAACGGGCAGTGACACCAACAATTCGCTATTTCGGCGGCGGTGCCTGCACAGCATCCGACCAGTAACCCGCAACCAACACCGATCTCGTGCCGGCACTCGTCAGGTCGTCTTGCAGCCCCTTTTAGGACGGCCGACGGATCCTTACCA
>JBEKNX010000396.1:0-4402 GCA_049522375.1 Acidimicrobiales bacterium
AGGGCCACCGGAGGGTGCGAACTTCCCGGGGCCGACAGCGGGCACGAGAAACCCGTGTAGAACGCCTTGTAGACGGCGCTGTCCGAGTTGGGGTAGTGGACGGTGGGGAATATAGCCACCAAGCCCACCCCGGCCAAGGCCCAGCCGCCAACGATGGCCGGGCGCCGTAGGCGCTTGAGCTCGTCCAGGCCCAAGGCGACGAGCAAGCCCACGCCAAGGGTCATCGTCGAGGCGAAGCGGTCGGGCAGGAGGTTGTGGAAGAACGGCAGCTTCTGGAGCACGTAGTCGGGCAGGTAGACGCGGCTGACGTGCCCTAATACATGGACCGTGGGGCCCATGGACAATAGGCCGGCCCCGGCCGCTACCGTCAATGCCACCCAGGTGACCCGGCGCCGGCGGGCCAGGACCAGGGCCACCATGATGAAGATGGCCAGAGGTATGCCTATATAGGCCCCCTGCTCGGAGGGGTTACCGGTGAAATGGGCGCTGACGCGTAGGGCGGAGGCCGGGGCGAGCTGGGTCAGGTTGGTGGGGACGAAGAAGTTCAAGAAGTCGCTCACGTAGGCATTGCGGGGGTGCACGTCTTGGACCCGGTACGGCCCTAAGAACTGGACGGCCAGGAAGGGGGCCGAGAGCACGGCGAACAGCCCGGCGGCCACCACCAAGCCCCGCAGGGCGTAGGCGAAGCGCCTCCCCGCCTCCCGGCGGGCAATCGCCCACAGGACCGCCAGGGCGATGGCGCCCGTCACCGCCTCGATGGCCAGTACCTCCTCCCCGGTCACGAGCTGCGCCCACGCCAGCAGGCCCAGGAGCAGGCCGTCCAGCCACGCCTTGCCGGCCTGCACGACCAAGAGGCGGTCGAGGACGATGAGCACCAAGGGCGCGCTCATGATGAGGACCTGGGCCAGGTGGCCCACCGACTGGGAGACCATGTAGGGGGAGAAGCCGAACACGAGAGCGCCGCCCAGCGCCGCCAGTGGGCCGGCCCAGCGCCGGAAGGCAACATAGGCGAACGTGGTGCACAGCACCGGCGCCATAGTGGCCAAGACGTTGTAAGAGAACGCCGCACCCAGTACCACCGTGACCGGTGACACCAGAAAACTGGGCAGGAGCACTGACGTGTTCCACATGAGGTTGACGCCTCTGGGGAAGTTGACGTAGTGGGTGATAAGCGGGTTATGCCCGTGCCCCAAAGAGAACGGCGCCCAGGACAAGAACCACGAATACTCGTCGGCGTCTCCCGCGCCGCCGATCTGGGTGTGCAACGGCTGCGCCCAGGCCCGGTGGAACAGGGCGATGGCCAGGCCGACGGACAAGATGAAGACGGCCAGCACTTCCCACCATGCAGCGCGACCTCTCATCGGGCACTGGTCCGCTGTGGTAGCGGCCGCGCCGGCCGAGGTGCTGGGTACCACGCGGGTCATTCTGTCAGGCAGGGGTGCCGTGCCCCTACATTGCCTGACAAGGACGGTGGGACAAGGCGCTCAAAGGCTAGACGTGTGCCCTTGCTCCCGGAACGCACGCCCCTACGGCGCCGCCCCAATGGCGTTCACGTAGGTGACCTCCGCGCCGCCTGAGGTCTCGGCCGAGACTCGGAGGCCGAGCGCAGTTGTCCCGGGCGGGAGCTTGGCCAGTAGGTAAGGAACGGCCCCGGCGTCCCCTACGGGCCCGGGGGCACCGGCTACGACCTTCCAGGCGCGGGCCGGTGTTTCGATCAAGACCGTCACGGACGAGATCGCCGTCGTGCTGGTGACCGAGCCCAAGCTGAGCTGGCTGAGGGGCACCGGCCTCGGCCAGTACCAGGTGAGCTCAGCGCGTCCCTGATCGGCCCTGCCCACGAACCCCGTCCCGCCAACGTCGCCTTGACCGTTGCGGGCTAGCGGGACAACCCGGGCACGGACGGCGCCGGGGGCGCTCGGCGAGGATAGGGGGGTGACGCCCTCGGTCCAGTCAGTGAGCTGGGGCTGGGAGCTGCCGGGGCCCAGCAGCTCGAACACCGAGGTCTGGTCGTGGCTGGTAGAGAGCAGGCGCACCGCCCCCAGGGCCTTGGCCGTCCCAGGCGACGAGGCCAGGCCGAGCAGGCAAGGGCTGTCCATCAGGCCCGGGGCGTTCACGTCCCCCACCATCAAGAACCTGGCGTCGTCGTCCCGCAGGGCGGTCTCGACGACGGCCAACCGGCAGTTGCCGTTGTTCTCGGGACCGAAAGGCCCGTATGGCGTGGTCGTCGTGAACGCGGTCCAGGCGGTGCGGTGGCCGGTGAAGTAGGCGACCGTGCCCCGGTAGTCGGTCTCGACGACGGTGCCGGACGGGCCGAGCGCCTTGAGGAGCGAGATGGCCGGCGAGCGGGCGAACTCCGAGCTCTTCTGGCCCACGGCCCACTGGTAGTTCCTGGTGAAGCCGGCGGCGGTGGGTACGCCGACGAAGAGCACCGCCCCCGCTAGCCCGGCCGAGACCGCTGCCCGGCTGAGCTGGCGCCCTCTGAGGGCCAGCGCCCAACGGCCGACGGCAGCGGCGCCGACCACGAACCAGATGGTGACCAGAGGCAGGACCAGGACCACGCGCCGTGGGTTGGTGAAGGGGTAGGCCAGGGTCTCGGCGAAATATGCCCAGAGCATCCACGACTCGGCCTTCGGGTGGCGCCGGTACCAGACCACCGCCCCCAGCAGGACGAACACGGGCACGCTGACGCCCACGACGGTCAGCAGGGCGTGGACCGGCCCGTGGGAGGGGAGCGGGCTGCCTTCGGGGAGGACCGACTGGCGCAAAGTGCTCTGGAGGTAGGCCCGAAGGTCATGGGGTACCTCGCTGAGCAGCTGGTGGACCAGGCCGCCTTGGCTCGGGTTGGCGATCTCGCTGGCGTAGCGGTCGCCCACGGTCGAGCCGCCCGTCGCCCACCTGGCCACCAGGCCCGGCAACAGCAGGGCTCCAACCCCGCCGCCCACGCCCGCCGCCCGCCACCAGCGCCGCTGCCAGAGCTCGTAAGCCACGATCCCCACGCCCAGGCCGATGCCTGCCTCCTTGAGCCACACCAGCCCGGCCAGGAGGACCACCACCACCGTGGCATTGAGCCAGCCAGGGCGGCTGGCCCAGCGGTCGAGGGCAAAGAGGCTGAGGACGAAGACCACGAGGAAAGGCGCCTCGGCCATGACCATGGTCGAGTAGGTGGCCAGGACGGTGTTGATGGCCAGCAGGACCAGCACCGCCGTGCGTTGCCAAGGCCCGAGGCCGCGCCGGCGCATCCAGGCCCACAGCAGCGGGTAGAGGGCAGCCACAAGGAGACCGGAGAGCACACGAGGGGCCCAGAGCGCCGAGCCGAACAGCCACACGACCGGGACGAGCAGCACAGGGTAACCAGGCAGGTAGTTGGCCACCACCGTTGCCCCGCTCGGCATGGTCGAGGTGAGCCAGCCCCCCGACGCCAGGACATGGGCCGCCATGAGGTAATTGGCGTCGTCGTCAAAGGAGCCCACATGGTAGGTGGGCGCAACCGCGATGGTGTGCGCTACCTGTAGGGCGAGAGGCAGCAGCCACCCCAGGGCCCACCAAGGCGACCCGGCACCCGCTCCCGCCGGGTGCGGCACCTCATCCACGGCAACCCGGCCCACGGCTCCCCTGCCTGACCTCGGAGGCCCACCTTTGCTGAGCTCGGGTTCGACGGGCCCGATCGTGAGCCACCGGTAGCCGTCCTGGCCCGTTCAACACAGTCGCCGATCCTACCGAAGGGTCGCTTTCGCATCAGCCGGCGGGTAGGGACCGGACGGAGGGCCCGTTCGCCGCAAGGTTGGGCCCGGCGGCTGTGACGGGCTGCCAGCCCGAGTTGTAAAAAAGGGGGCGACGATCACCTCAGTGACCCCTACGATCAGGACGAGGCCACCAAGCACCACGGCCAGCTTGAGCGGTTTGGACATCTGGAACTGATGATAATGGTGGTTCCCGGCTAATGGAGCATAGTGAGCCAGCCTCAAAGACTGGGCCGTGCGAGCGCCCGCGATGCGCCGGCTTGAGCCCCACCGCCCGGCGCACAACCCGCTAATCCTCGGCTCGCTGCCACGCGGGAACCGCTAAGCGCTTCTTCATGACATCAGTGGTGAAGAGAGCCGAGGACTAACTCAGCGTCCGAGACAACCCGGTCGCGTGTCTTAGGATATTTCGACCGAAGGCTTATCAAGGTTTCAGCTTCCGTTCATGTTCGACTCCGATACTCCGGACAAGCGGCAACAAACACCACAACATGACCAGCGTGACCACGACAGCTGCCTGAAGTGAATACTGGTGTTCTTCTAGGAGGCTGGTGTCTTTCGCGGTGTAGATCCCCCTGTTCCGGTTATGGGCCGGGCAGAATTACAGGTATGTGTTTAGCCTGGCAGGGGTCGGTGCAATGACGGTCGGGCTGGCGCCGCGC
>JBEKNX010000397.1:0-4401 GCA_049522375.1 Acidimicrobiales bacterium
GGTGCGTGCGACGTGGTGAACATCAAACTCGCCAAATGCGGAGGCCTCCAGGCCGCCATCGAGGTGGCAACGGTGGCACGCGTGTGCGGCCTCGGGGTGCTGCTCGGCTCGATGCTCGAGACCGGGACGGGGGTGGCGGCGGCCGTCGCCCTGGCGTCGCGCCTCGCCCCGGGGCAGGTACACGACCTCGATGCCGGTTGGTGGGCCGAGACCCAGAGCGGAGCCGTTTACCGGCCGCCGTTCGTCCTGTGCGACGACGCCTCTCTCCCCGCTTAAGAGTTGAAGTGCTGGTGCGCACCGCCCCGCTGCCGCACGCCCCCCTGGGAGGGGGGCGCTTGGCCCCCAGGTTGAGGGAACAGGCCAATTGCGCCTGGGCCGCTTATAAGCCGGGTATGCGCTCCAACCGCGGTTCGCGCCAATCAAACACCAAGGCCAGTCCGGCTTCATCGACGACAACGCCCCCTGGGGGGCGGCGTCAGCGGGGGGCAGCCGGTCCCAGCGGGCCGGCTCCTTTACCTCGGGAGCCGCCCCGCGAGGAACTCCCCATTAGCCGCGGTTTATCTGGCCGTTTAGCCGAGTTACTTGCATGCGGTGCCAGTGCTGTGGCTTTCATGCCGGAAAACGACAGGAAGGCCACGGAACCCCGGCTCGATGCGAGGAAGGCCACAAAGCGGCGGGCCCAGACGGCGTCGATAGCGAGTTTTACGCGCCGTTGGGAGCGCGCGCCCTTGGGAGCGCGCGCCGCCGAGTGAGCTCAGTCGGGAGTGATGGACCGGCCGTCGACCAGCACGTCCCGGAGCTCTAGGCGGTCGTCGAGGACGAGGAGGTTGGCCGCGCCGCCCTGGCGCAGATGGCCGACGTCGGGGCGCCCGAGGATCCGGGCCGGGCCCTCCGTCACCGCCTTTAGCGCCTCAGGGAGAGCCACGGACAGCGAGCACAGTCGGCGCAGGCCGCTCAGCAGCGTCGATGCCCCACCGGCGATGGTGCCGTCGGGACGCCGCGCCACGCCCCCGCTCAGCGTGATGGGGACGGCGCCGAGCATCAGCTGACCGTCGCCGCGCCCGGCCCGGCTCGTAGCGGCGGTCCAGATCGAGCAACGGCCGGGCGCGGCGGCGAAGGCCAGGCGGACGAGCTCGTCGGCAACGTGCACGCCGTCGGCGATGAGCTGTACCCGTAGACGCGGGTCGCTGAGGGCCAGGCCGGGAAGGCCGGGCGACCGGGAGGAGACAGGGGTCATGGCGTTGAACAGGTGGGTGACCACGGACGCGCCGGCGCGGACGGCTTCGGCGGCTTGAGCGGCGGTGGCCGCGCTATGACCGAGCGACACCACGATGCCGGCCTGGCTCAGCCCCCCCACCAGCGCCAGCGCCCCCGGGAGCTCGGGGGCGATCGTCACCATCGTGACCGGCCCCGCACCGACCAGCCTCCGGAGCAGGGGGGCGTCCGGGGCGCGGAGCCACTCGAGCGGATGAGTACCGGGGCGCTCCGGCGACAAGAACGGGCCTTCCAGGTGGACGCCGAGGACGCGGGCGCCGTCGCCATGGCGGAGGCTCGATAGCTCGCCGATCCGGGCCGAGGCGGCCGAGGTCAGATCCGGGTCTCCGGTGATCAGTGTGGGCTGGTACGCCAGTACACCGTGGCGGGCCAGGGCGAGGCCCATCGCCTCCAGCTCCTCTACCGAGCCGTGGGCGGCGTCCACACCCGCGTACCCGTTCACCTGAAGGTCGACGAGGCCCGGGACGGCTATGGACGAACCGCTCCCCGGCAACCCGACAGCGACGACAACGCCTTGGTCGATGGCCACGTCGCCCGCCATCACGACACCGTCGACGAAAGCGGCGCCGACGCCGAGCCGCTTCCACTTCGGGCCACGGTTGGTACGAAAAGTGTGGTCCGAGCCGGCGGGAGCAGGCCCGCCCGGGGCGTGACCGGCGGAGGCAGGGCCGACGACGGCGTGGGGGCCACCTTCGGCGCGCCCAGCGCCAGCACCGGTACCGTTGCCGACCAGGGCCAGCGCCTGGCGCAGCCGTCCGCCGGCGGCTTCTAGGGCGGAGCCCACCGTGGCCAGGTCCTTACCGCTCGACGCCAAGAGGCAGGCCAGCTTGGCGTCCCAGCCTGCCGCCTCCAGGGCTTCGGCGGCGGCTTGGGGACCGACCCCGGTGATGGACTGCACGATGCGAACTGCCCGGTCGCGCAGCTTGGTGTTCGTGGCCCGCAGGTCCACCATGAGGTTGCCGTAGGTCTTGCCCAGCTTCACCATGGCCGCGGTCGACAGGGTGTTGAGGGCGATCTTCTGGGCCGTGCCGGCGTTCATTCGGCTCGAGCCGGCGATGACCTCTCCGCCCACTTCGAGCTCGATGGGCGTCTCGGCGACACTGCTCAGCTTGCTCATGGCGTTGCAAGCCACGCCGATCGTGGCGGCTCCGGCCGCCCGGGCGCGGGCGATGGCGCCGAGCACGAAGGGGGTGCGGCCGCTGGCCGAAACGCCGATCACAACGTCCTTTTCGCCCACCGAGAGCTGCTCCAGCGCCGCCGCCCCGGCGGCTTCGTCGTCCTCGGCTCCCTCGATCGAGTGGCGCATGGCCCGGTCGCCCCCAGCCAGCACGGCTTCGGCCATTCCCGTCGGCACGTTGAACGTAGGCCCGAGCTCCGCCGCGTCCAGTGCGGCGAGACGCCCCGCGGTGCCGGCGCCCACGTAGACCAGCCGGCCCCCGGCGGCGAGGCGCGAGCAGATCACATCGACGGCGGTGCTGATCGAAGCCGTGGCCGCGACCACGGCTTCGGTGGCTCGACGGGAGTCGGCGGCTATGAGCGAGACCAGGTCGGCGGTGCCGAGCAGGTCCAGGTCATCGAGCCCCGGACGTACGGCCTCGGTCGAAAGACGGCCGAGCTCGGCCGGCGGCGCGCTGTCCGAAGGTCTGTCGGCCGAAGGTCTGGCGGCGCCTGATGGTGGCCCGGTGCGGGCCGGCGTGGCGACAGACGGCTTTGAGGTTGCCCCGGCTGGTGGCGAGGCGCCGGGGAGGGTCACAGCAACGCCTCGGCCACCAGCCGGTGGATTTCTGCCCGCATGGCGGCCTGGTCTTCCAAGCGGCGCGACGGGTGCACACTGTTGGTGAGGAGCACCACGGCGGTCCCCCGGGCCGGGGCGACGAGCAGCGACGTCCCGGTGAAGCCGGTGTGCCAAATGGTCCCGGGCGGCCAGGGCCCCCAGTTTTCGGGCTCGAGCCGCCAGCCGATCCCTCGCACGTCGGCGCCGGTGGACGCCTGGCGGGTGCTCATAAAAGCGATCGACTCGGCTGAGAGCGGCGTCCCCGGCTCAGGGTCGAGCAGGGCCTGCACGAAGCGGGCCATGTCGCCGAGGGGAGCGAAAAGGCCGGCGTGGCCGGCTACACCGCCGAGGGCGTGGGCATTGCCGTCGTGCACCTCACCCCAGACGAGGCCGGGCCGGGGCCGCTGGTCCCCGTTGAGCTCGGTCGCCGCCGTGCGGCGGCGGTCGGCCAGCAACGGGCGGAACTGCGTGCGCCGCAACCCGAGCGGCGCGGCCACTTCGGCCGCGAAAGCATCGTCAAGGCTGCGCCCGAGGCAGGCTTCGAGCACCCATCCCAGCAGGATGAAACCGAGGTCGGAATAGCGCACCTCCTCGCCTGGTACCGAGCTCGCCGCCTCCGCGTACAGGGCCGCCTCGATGGCGGCGCGCCCGGTGGCCGCGGCATAGAACGGCACGTGGTCGACGAGGCCGGACGTGTGGGTGAGCAGGTGCCACAGGGTCGTGCGCGCCTCGGGGTACCCGGGCAGGAACCGCACCACCGGGTCGTCGAGGGCGAGCGCCCCCCGCTGGCGGGCGAGCAGGGCCAAGGTCGTGGTGCAGACGACCTTGGTCAGCGAGGCCAGGTCATAAAGGGTCCCGGCGGCCGTGGCCACGGTCTCGCCGACCAGACAGGCCTGCCCGCCGAAGGCTTCGAGCACGACGCCGCCGGGTTGGACGACGGCGAGCGAAACGCTCGGCGGGAAAGCCTCGGACAGCAATGAGGCGAGACGATCATGGAGGGTCTGGAGGGCGGCCGGGCCGAACAGCACGCCGTCCTGGGTGACGCTAAAAAAGAGGTCCGCTCGCAGCCCCCCGCTCATGGCGCGCTTCAAGGTCCGCCCACCCCCGGTTGTCCTCCCAGCCCTAATTGGTGCCCGGCCACCCCGGCCCTGTCCGCTCCGGCCCTGTCCGCTCCGGCCCTGTCCGCTCCGGCACGCCGGAGGCGGACCTCCTGGGCCCCGTACTCAGGTTCGACCCGGCGGCCGCCGTCCGGTACGAAACCGAACGTGGCGTACAGGTTGCGAGCCGCCCGGTTCTCCTCGAAGACCCAGAGCGTGACGGTGCTCAGCCCGCGGTCGGCCAGGAGCCCGAGG
>JBEKNX010000398.1:0-4401 GCA_049522375.1 Acidimicrobiales bacterium
GCCGGGCTTCCAGACGCGCCAAACGACGCGCCTCAACCCTGCTCGGCGACCCTGACCGCATAAAACCAGCATGGCCGCCACAAGCCCCTAATACTGCTCAGGCCCTCTGGCCCCCTACCGTCTGCCCGTCGACTACGTCACCAGAGCCAATAAGGCCGGGCACCTCCGTGTCGGTTTGGCAGAACGGGGCGGTCCACAGGGCCCGTGCCCGGGCGAATTGCCCGTGTCCCACTACTTGTAGGACACGCTTCCTGAGCCGGTGACGATGAGCGCCTGAGCAACAGCAGGAGCGTTGTTGGCCTGGTTGCACTTCCCGTTTTTCAGGAGCGAGCCCTGTTCTGCGACGGTCTCAGTGACAGCCAGGCTGCCTGTGATCCCGGCGTAGGCCCCAGTCCCGCCGACGATGGCAACCGGGCCTTTGGCCACCCCGGCGAACGAGCAGCTTGCTAGGTAGAAGGTCCCGAAGTTGCTTGAGTTAGTAATAGCTTTCAACTTGGATGGGTTGAGGGTGATGGTGCCCTTGGCCAGATGCCAGGTGCCGCCTTTGCCGGTCCCGTGATCCGAGAAGGCCCCTGTGATCAGGACGCGGTTAGGCGTGCCCGGGTTGAGGCTGGTGTTCACCAGGTAGATGTGAATGGTGCCGGCCGCCGGCGGCGTGGCCGCCGCCACGCCCGAGGCGGCCGAGACCGCTAGGGAGGCAGCAGTCGCAGCGACGGCGAAACCGATGAGCACGGCCTTGGCTCGACGGACGGGGCTGGCTACTCGCATTGGACCTCCTCGATCAGGACCGTAGGGCATTTGACCAGCGGTCATTGGTAGAGCTTTTGGTCGCAGACCTTTCGTGACGTCTCACGACCCACTGTCCAGCCGGACCAGAGGCAATCTCGGCGCTTCGTCGTAGAGTCTGGCCTCGTCCCTTCCCACGGCCAAGGAGGCCAGCAAGTGGACGTGGCCCCCTGCCAGCACGAAGTTCCACTAGAGCCACCAGAGGACGGGGCCCTCAGGACGGCCCTGCCGGCCCGGTACCGACTTAGTCGAGAGTACCCACGTCCGCTCCAAGGTTCTCAGGGTCAGAGGAAGTTCGCCGTTGCCAGTTTCGTCAACGCACTGAGCCTCGATCTTGAGATCCCCTGCAACACGGCGACTGACGCCACCTTCTCTCCCTGGATGCCGATCATCGCCGCAAAGAGGGTACGTCCCGCTTCGGTGTCCTGCTCGTACAGCCCGAGCACACCGAGCCCGGTGTACGGCACGATCGTGTAGTTCGCAGCTGCTGGCTTGTTGGCGACGGCCAGTTGTTCGAAGCGCTGCTCGATGGCCAGCGGGCCGAGCGACTTGGACAACCTGAAGAAGGCGAAAACGACATAGGTGGCGGTCTCGTCCGTACCGTAAGCGCAGGAGGCCCAAGCGGCGGAGACGTTGTACTTCTGGTCGAACGTGCCCGAGCCGCTGGAGTACGTGCCCTCAGGGACCGTCCAGCCTACGATGCGAGAGACAGCCCTGGCACCGGCACACATAACGGGCTTTGCCGACCGGGTCATGTGCGACGCCGAGAGGGAGGATGCGGCGGCGGCGCTCGGCGTCGTGATCAAACCGGTCACGGCGGCGAGGACGAGCATCGTGCGACGGGCCGGACGGCGCCATTCCTGGGTGCGGTCGCAACGGTGCTGTCGCTGAGGAGGAGCGTGGTCCATGTTCTGCCTCCTTCGTCCGGCGGCACCGAAAGGAACGTTCGCCGGGTAGCCCACCAGAGAGGGGGTGACGGGAACCATAACAGTCAAACCTGTGCTTGTCGAGGGCTTCCTCGACCCAGGTGGTACCGGCTCGACCCAGGTGGTACCGGCCGCTGCCTCGTCCTCGTACCACCCTGTGAGACCGTCGAGTATGCGGCCGCGCGGAGCCAAAGGGACGTAGCTGGCCTTGCTCGCGTCCGGGACGTGAGCCCCCCCTGGGCACGGCAATATCCTCTTATCACAGGCCACAACACTCCAAAGGAGATCCCACAATGAGACAGCGGCTCCCGCTTATCCTGTCGCTCACGGCGCTTATCGTCGCCGTCTTCGGCGTTGCTCAGCTCGGTCAGGCAACCGGGGAGCCCGTCAACTCCTCCAGCGTCGTGCCAAAGGTACCGGCCGCTGTCCCCGCCGACTGTTCCGAGGCCCCATACCCGGGGATCGGCCTCCCCGGCTGTGACCTCCAAAGTGCCAACCTGGCCGACGCCGATCTGATCGACGCCAATCTGACCGGCGCCAACTTGGAACTGGCCACCCTGACTGGCGCCAACCTGACCGGCGCCAGGCTGGACGGCGCCAGGGTCACTCTCACAGACCTCAACACCGCCAACCTGACCGCCGCCGACCTGACCGGCGCCGACCTCGGCGGGGCCAAGCTGGTCACCGCCGACCTGACCGCGGCCGACCTGTTCGGCGTCAACCTGTTCCAAGCGGACTTGACCGGCGCCTTCCTCAACGACGCCAACCTGACCGACGCCGACCTGAGCAACGCCAACCTCACGGGTGCCGACCTGAGCAACACCGAGCTGGTGCGCGTGATCTGGTCGAACACCACCTGCCCGGACGGCACGAACAGCGACAACGACGGTCGCACGTGCACCCATCACCGCTCGATCTGAGCGGTGGCGCGGCCATGCCGCTGAGCGCGGCCGAGCCCGGCGCGGCGCTAAATCCCCAGGCGCGCTCGGCGCATGAGCTCGCCCACCGTCCGGTTGGTCGTGGGCTGGTAGCCGGGCAGCGGCAAGATCTCTTCGTGGACCGAGTCCAGCAGCCAGGAGATCTGGGGAAAGAACATCGCCTCCTGCTCGGGCGCCGGGGTGATCCAGTTCCTGGAGCCAACGGTCACGGGAGGACCGTCCAGTTCGTCGAAACATATCCGGGTGAGGTTGGACGCCACGGTTTGCATGACGTTGCCGCGCTCCACCGCCTCGGAGACGAGAAGTACCTTCCCGGTCTTGCCGACCGACTCCGCCAGTAGCTCGTAGTTCAACGGGTTGGCCGAGCGAAGGTCGACGATCTCGGCCGAAACGCCGAAACGCTCGGCCAGCTCGTCGGCCGCCTTGACCGCCGTGTACAGAGCGGGCCCCAGGGTCATGATGGTCAGGTCGGTCCCAACGCGCTTGACCGAAGGCTCGGACAGGTCGATCTCGTAATAGCCCTCAGGCACGCCCTCGGGCTGGAACATCTCCCCTATGTCGTAGAGCTTCTGGCTCTCGAAGAAAATGACGGGGTCGGTGCCGACGAGGGCGGAGTTCATCATGCCCTTGGCGTCGTACGGGGTCACCGGGTAGACCACTTTGAGGCCGGGGATATGGGCGACCAGGGCGGTGAAGTCCTGCGAGTGCTGGGCGCCGTACTTGGCGCCTACCGAGATGCGCACCACGACGGGCATGGTGAGCATCCCCGCCGACATGGCCTGCCATTTCGACAGCTGGTTGAACAGCTCGTCGCCGGCCCGGCCCATGAAGTCGGCGTACATCAGCTCGGCCACCACCCGGCCGCCCTCCATCCCGTAACCGACGGCCGCTCCGATAATCCCCGCCTCGGAGATGGGGGCGTTGAAAAGCCGGTGGTAGGGCAGCAGCTCGGTCAGGCCCCGGTAGACGGCGAAGGCACCGCCCCAGTCACGGTTCTCCTCACCGAAGGCGACCATGGTGGGGTCGATGCTGAAGCGGTGCAGCAGGGCCTCGAAGATGCCGTCACGGATGTTGTACACCTTCATCTTGGGGACGGGCTTGCCGTCCTGGAAAGCAGTGCGCACCTTGCCCCGGATCTGGGCCACCCTGGGGTTGTCGGACGGATCCTGTAACAGTTCGGGGGCCCGCTCGTCGAAGCGCTCGACCCGGCGGCCCGAGAACATGACACTGCCGACCAGCTCGGAGCTCACCTCCAACCGAGGGCTGACCTCAATGTCCGAGGCCAGTTTGAACATCTCGAACACGAGCTCGGCCACGTCGTGCTGAGCCTCGTCCAGCACCTCGGCACCGACCACGCCGCCGTCGACGAGGCGCTGGCGGTAAGCCTGGATAGCATCGGCCGCCTGCCAGTGCTGGATCTCCTCAGCCGAACGGTAACTGGAGGCGTCTGAGGGCGAATGCCCGGAGAACCGGTAGGTAATGGTGTCCAGCAGGACCGGGCCACGCCCTTCGGCCAGGATCTGCTTTTTGCGCTCGAAGGCGTCGATAACGGCCAGGGGGTTATAGCCGTTGACCCGCTCGGTGTGCATCTGCTCCGGGTTGACACCCGCCCCGATGCGGGCAATGAGCTGCTGGCTCATCGTTTCACCGTTGGGCTGGCCACCCATGCCGTAGAAATTGTCCATGCAGTTGAAGATGATGGGGAGCCCGCCGCCCAAGGCCCGGTCCCACAGGTTGCGGTACTGGTCCAT